>CAZNQF010000020.1:1719-18148 GCA_964575125.1 uncultured bacterium | reverse complement strand
TTGGATCTTTAACTTCAGATTATTTTTTACCAGGTGTAAGCGCTCAGGTTCAAGATGCATTGGGTATCAGAACTGTTGGTGCATTTGATGTAAAAGCAGCATGCTCTGCATTTATTTATTCACTATCAATTGGTGATCAATTCATTCAAACCGGTATGTATGAAACAATTTTAGTAATAGGAGCAGAAGTTCAATCTACAGCTTTAGATAAATCATTAGATGGAAGAGCGCTAGCAGTTTTATTTGCTGATGGTGCAGGAGCAGTTGTATTAAAAAAAAACAAGGGAGATTCTGGAATAATATCAACGCACTTACACTGTCAGGGTAAATATCTAAAGGAATTATGGTGTGAGGGTCCAGCATCAAGGGAAAACCCGAGGCTTTCCATGCAAATGTTAAATGAGGGTCGTCATTTCCCTTACATGAATGGAAGGGAAGTATTTAAAAATGCTGTACGACGGTTTCCCGAGGTAATCCAAGAGGCACTAGACACAAATAATTTATCCATAAATGATGTTGCTCTTGTTATTCCACACCAAGCGAATGCTAGGATTACTAGTGCAGTCCAGAGAAAATTGGGGATTGATAAAAATAAAATTTTTAGCAATATACATAAATATGGTAACACAACTGGAGCATCGATTCCTATTGCAATTTGTGATGCATATGAGCAGGGAAAAATAAAAGAAAATGAAATTATTATTTTAGCTGCGTTTGGGGCAGGATTTACATGGGCATCAGCAGCAATTCGATGGTAATATTAAATATAGAGGATTTATTTGGATAAGTTATTTTTTAAAGAAGAGCATGAAATGCTTAGAAATATGGTCCGCGATTTCGCAGTAAATGAGGTAGAACCAATTTCAAGAAAAATGGATGAAACAGAATCCATCCCAAATGAATTAATTGCTAAAATGGGTGAGCTAGGAATTATGGGAATCCCTGTTCCGGAAAAATATGGTGGTGCGGGGATGGATATGGTTGCTTATGCTACAGCTATTACAGAGTTAGCTAAGGTGGATGCATCAGTTGCAATTACTGTTGCTGCACATACATCTTTGGGAACGATGCCTATTCTTTTAGCAGGATCAGAGGAACAAAAATTAAAATATGTTCCTGCTCTTGCATCAGGTAAAAAAATTGGAGCTTTCGGACTAACTGAGCCGAGCGCGGGGAGCGATGCAGGAGCAACCTTAACAACTGCTGAAAAAAGTGGGGACGAATATATCATCAATGGGAGCAAAATATTTATCACTAATTCTGGGATTGCAACATACTTAAGTTTAACTGCGCAAGTTGTGGAAAACGGCGAACAGCTGGGGGTTGGTGCTTTTATTACTGACGCAAATAATCCTGGGCTAACGATAGCACCTAAAGAAAAAAAAATGGGTTGGCGAGCAAGCGATACTCACCAAGTGTTTTTTAAAGACATGCGTGTCCCTGCTAAAAGCATGATTGGGAATCCAAGAGATGGATTTAAAACATTTTTAAAAACACTCACAGCAGGGAGAATCTCTATTGGAGCGCTCGCAGTAGGAACTGCAGAGGGAGCCTATTTAAAAGCGCTAAACTATGCATGTGAACGAGAAGCATTTGGAAAAGAAATACACCGTTTCCAATCTGTGGGATTTAAATTAGCTGATATGGCTACCCAAATTGAGGCGGCAAAGCTATTGGTTTATCATGCAGCATGGTTAAAAGACAAGGGAAATGATGTAGTTAAAGAAGCAGCAATGGCAAAACTATTTGCCAGCGAGTGTGCAATGGATATTACTACAGATGCCATCCAGATTCATGGAGGATACGGCTATGTGAAAGAGTATGATGTAGAACGGTTTTTCCGTGATGCAAAAGTTCTAGAGATTGGAGAAGGAACCAGTGAAATTCAGAGACTTATCATATCAAAGGAAATAGTAAATAGTGTCAAAAAAATCTAAACCAAAATACAGTAAGCCCTCGTCTTTTGAAAGAGCAACTGGCTTTTTAAATGAATTTTGGCCGCAAGTTATTATTCTTTCCACGCTAGTTGTTATTGCTTCCTTCTTTTTTCCCAGTGGAGAATCTTTAAAATATTCTTATCAATTAAATGATATCCCAAGAGAACCAATAATAGCACCTTTTACATTCCCAATATTAAAAACGGAAGAAAAGCTTAAAACAGATTTAGATGAAGCATTGAAATCTGAATCATTTGTCTTTAAAAGAAAATCTGATTTTGTACAAAGATGGACAAATAGCTTAGAAGAATTTTTTCTTATATCTGAAGATATTAGAAAGACTAGGAATAAATTTTTACAATCTAAAGATTTAACCTACCGCTATCGTTACGATGAGAATTATGAAACTGTTTTAGCAGACTTTAAGTCAGACAGTACAAAACTATCACATTTATTAATTGAAATTGAAAATAAATATATCATTAAATCAACTGTAAAGCCCTGGTCTGATTTTTTAAATGTTGATTACCAATCCGGACCTCGGTATGATATGGATAAATTTGAATCCACAATAATTCAAATTTGCAGGAACCGATGGGCAGAAGGAATATTTGATATTTCAAAAGCGAAAATTATAAGTAAAAAAATTATGATTCATCAGGGAGACGTACCTATCCTTGCTAGTCCACTTGAATATCATGATTTAGAATCTGCCTGGATTAAATCAAAACAAGAACTATCGAAAACTTATGTAGAGTCAAGTGAAGCTCAACATATTACTGGTTATGATTTAATAGTTGAATTTATGAAGCCAAACCTTATTTATGATAAAGAAACTACCGAGAGAAGACAACAGTCCCGGCTAGATAAGGTACCAAGATACCAAGGAACAATCTTAAAGGACGAGAAGATAGTAGATGCAAATGAGAGAATTAATGAAAACGTATTATTAACATTGGAATCTCTTGCCTTTGCATTAGATGAAAAGGAAGGGAAAAAAACTGGGGCTCAGGCAGTAATTAGATATTTTGGTAGACTTGTGGTTATAGGAGCAATTATATCTTTTGCTTTTACATTTATCGGCGTTTATCGAATGCCGATATTTCGTGAATGGAAAATGATACTTTTAATTGCATTAGTGTTTTTTATAGAAACACTTTTAGTTTATTTGTCTGTGATTAAATTTGATTTTTCACCATATTTCCTTTATCTAACAGTTGCTGCTATGACGCTTACTATTTTATTTGATGCTAGGATTGGTTTCATGGGGACTACTTCTATGGCGATTTTAAATGCTGTGATGATTGGTAACAATATCGATTTTATTATTGTGGGTATGACTTTGTCAAGCATGGCAATTTATAATGTGAGAGAACTTCGAACACGAACGCAAGTATTCACTACAATATTTTCTTTGCTTTTCATAAGCTTTCTTATTTTGATTGGTCTGGGGCTTTTTAAAGGTATACCATGGAATGTAATCTGGGGTGATCTTCTCCCCCTTATAACAACGAGTATTTTAGCACCCGTTATTACATATGGTTTGATTGGATTGTTGGAAATAGCTTTTGAAATTACGACAGACCTCACTCTGATGGAATTGCTGGACTTTGAACATCCACTTCTAAAGCGATTACAACAGGAAGCAAATGGGACCTTTAATCATAGCATTGTTGTAGGAAACTTAGCGGAAGCGTGTGCAAATGCAATCGGAGCCCGATCTTTATTGTGTAGGGTCGGGGCATACTATCATGACGTGGGTAAAATGATGCGCCCTGAGTATTTTATTGAGAACCAATTCACTGGTGAAAACAAACATGACGCCCTTACATATGTGATGAGTGCAAAAACAATCAAAAATCATGTGAAAGAAGGTTTAGAATTAGCTCGCGAATACAAGGTTCCCAAAATTGTGCGAGATTTTATTCCTATGCATCACGGAACTACTCGTGTAGAATATTTCTATAGAATGGCCCTAGAGAACGTTGAAGATCCTACAAAGGTTGACGAAAAAGCATTTCAATATCCCGGGCCCAAACCAAATACAAAGGAAACAGGAATTTTAATGTTGTGCGAAGCTATTGAGGCAGCAGTACGTTCTTTGAAAAGTACCGATATTTTTAAGATTGAAGCAATGATTGATAAAATTATTAAGCTTAGAATTGATGAAGGACAACTAAATGAATGTCCATTAACATTAGATGAATTAAGAAAGATAAAAGGGACGGTGGATGGAAACACAGGTATGCTTCCGGTGCTAAGAGGTATTTACCACATTCGTGTTGAATATCCCGATTCTAATTAATAGCAAAATATAAAAAATCAAGAAATCATGATACATATAAACGTGGAGATTGATTCTGAATTTATATCAGTAGATAAAAATATTTGCAGAGAAATAGTGAGAACAATATTTATTGAAAAAGATATTCATAATACAGATATCACAGTTATTTTTGGAGAAGATGAATTGTTAACTACTTTAAAAAAAGAATATTTTGGAAAAGATCAGCTGACCGATGTGATTTCTTTTCGCTTGAATGATAAATCTGAACAAGATATTGAAGGTGAAATTTATATCAGTCTCACTAGAGCAAAAGAAAACGCCCTACAATTCAAGGAACCTTTTGAGAAGGAGATAGCAAGACTCATTATTCATGGATCACTTCATTTGATTGGCTATACAGATGAAACTTTAATTACAAAGAGGGAAATGACACGGATGGAAAATCAATATCTTCACAATAAAATTTGGAAGAACATTCTTCCTTCCAAAAAAGAATTAATAAATGAGAAAGAATAGTTCAGAAAAATCATTCATAAAATTGATGGAAATTATTGAAAAATTAAGGGGGCCTGACGGTTGTCCTTGGGATAGAGAGCAAACCCACGAATCTCTTCTCCCATATTTTATTGAGGAAGCCTATGAAGTTATAGAAGGAGTTGAAGCTGGAGATATTAATTCATTAAAAGAAGAGCTAGGAGACATGCTGCTTCATATTGTTTTTCAGGCAAATATTGCAGAGCAAAACAATGAATTTACAATTGAAGATTCCTTGAATCACGTAAATGAAAAATTAATTAGGCGTCACCCGCATGTTTTTGGAGATAAAAAAGCTGATGCAGCATTTCATGCTAAGCAAAATTGGGAATTACAAAAGCATAAAGAAAAAAAAAGGGAGTCCCGACTAGATGGTGTTCCAGATTCTCTTCCAGCACTTACTAGAGCTCAACGATTGCAGGAGAAGGCAAGCTATACGGGGTTTGATTGGGAAAAAATTGAGGACGTATGGGCAAAAATACATGAAGAAATTCAGGAGCTAAAGGAAGCACAAGAAAATGGTGACAAAGCCCACATTGAAGAAGAGATAGGTGATACAATATTCTCTTTTGTTAATTTAGCTAGGTTTTTGAACATATCTGCAGAAGCTGCATTAAGAAAAACAAACCGAAAATTTACTACACGATTTAAAGCAGTAGAGGAAGAACTAAAGAAACGAGGGAAAGATGTGGAGGAATCTAATTTGGATGAGATGGATGAGATTTGGAATATGGTAAAAAAATAATATTATTCTACACAGCCAAACCACGTCTGCATATTCATTTCTATTCCCATATAGTGATGATATTTTTGTTTTTTGTTAATTGGCACTATTTGTAGACCTCTATACTCATTCACCTGTGACTATTTAATCATATTAACTCACCAAACAAAGTAGCAACGAGAGATCTGCTCCCTCCATGGTTACGGTGTTCACAAAGGTAAATCCCTTGCCAGGTTCCTAATACTAATTCACCATTTGTAATTGGGATAAAAACTGTTGAACCTAAAATAGATGCTTTTAAATGCGCAGGCATGTCATCAGGTCCTTCAAAAGTGTGTTGGTAATAGGGCTGATTTTCTGGAACCATTTGATTGAAATAGGATTCAAAATCTTTCCGTACAGTTGGATCTGCACTTTCATTAATTGTTAGAGATGCGGAGGTGTGTTTGATGAATAGGTGTAGTAGTCCTTTTTTTATTTTTTTCAGTTCTATTATTTCTTCCTTAACCTCGTTTGTGATAAGGTGAAATCCTCTAATTTTTTTCGAAATGGTAATTGTTTTTTGAATCCACATGGTTAAAATAAGTATATATCTATGATAATTTAATTTTCCAACAGACTGTCAAAATTAATTTAAGCTTTGGTTGTTATTTGTTGTTTTAGTAATACCAAAAAGATTTATTATTTCTTACTAACGTTTTTTATGTTTTCCGTTCTTTTTTACGAGCAGCTGGAAATAAAACATTGTTAAGAATTAAACGATACCCCGGGGAATTCCTGTGAAGAGATAGATCAGTTGGGGGGTCTCCTACAAAATGGCGGTAATCTTCAGGATCGTGGCCCCCTAAAAATGCAAATGCGCCTTTTCCATAGCTTCCATGTAGGTATTTTACTTGATCTGATGCAGGATCCTCTCCCATCAGTACAATATGTTTTTTAATTTTACTTTTGTGATATCCTGTTGTTTGCCCCATAAAGCCTTTGATTGTATAAACGTGATTTTGGGTGAGCATTGTTGGAACTGGATCAAATTTTGCTGAGAACTCAAATAGTGTGAAATAGTCTGCCTCTGCCCCCCGCGTTATTGGATTATTACTGGGCGGGTAATCAATATCTGAATATTCATAAACCATGGGATCAGTTATAAGGTTAAAATCTGTAAATGCAAAGGATTTAGAATAATCTAGATGGCTTTGGGCATTAGGATCAATTGGAGTTCCATCAAACACACGGTGAACCGCATCTATTCCTTCTTCAGCCAGCGCAATATCATATGAATCTGTTGCAGAGCACATAGCAAATAGGAACCCTCCCTGGCCTACATAGTTTTTTATTGTTTTTGCTACAGCTTTTTTTTCTTCATGAACGGAAGGGAAGCCAAGCTTAAGAGCTAAAGATTCGAACTCCTCTTTTTGTTTAATGTACCATAAGGCAGTGTGATAGCTTCTATAAAATTTTCCATACTGCCCCGTAAAATCTTCATGGTGAAGATGTAACCAATCTATATCTTTAAACCCCAAAGTTAGCACCTCTTCATCCCAAATTGTTCTGTAGGGGACCTCAGCATAGGCCAGCGCAAGAGTGACCGCATCGTCCCAGGGTTGTTTGGTTGGTGGAGAATAGATTGCGATTTTTGGAGCTTTTTCCAAAAGAACAATTTCCATGTTATTTTTTTCAATCTCACCATACATTTGCAAAAGAATATTATTCGAAATTGATTCAAAACTCACTCCTCTAATTCTGCATTCCTGTACAATAAAGGGGTATTGATCAACTAAAAATGATCCACCACGATAATTCAACAGCCATTCTACATTTACCCTTTCAGCCAGTATGTGATAGGCGATTCCATATGCTTTTAAATGATCTTTTTGTGTTATATCCATAGGGATAAGGAGTTTTTGTGAAAAAGCAATTCCAATGGAACATATTAAAATGATTTTTTTCATAATATTAACTTTTAATTTGGTCATTTAGTGAACGGACGTGAAGGCGGATTGGTTCTGCCAAATAAGAGTCCGGGTATTTCTCAAGAAGTTTTAAATAATAATCTAGCGCTTCAATCATATTATCGTAATATTTTTCATTAATTTCTCCTAACAACGCTAAGCCGGTGGGTGCTAATTTTGTATGAGTTAGTTTTTCAGCTAGTTCAAAAGCCTCTGAAATTTGATTAAGTTTTAATCGGATTAAGGCCTCTCTTAGGATTGCATCATTAGAGATAGATGATTTCGGATATTGATTTTGAATAAATGTATATGATGCAACAGCTTCCGTAAGTTTTTTTTGTTTCAAATAAAATTCTCCAAAAACAAATAATTTAAACGCATTTTTGTCGTTATCACTCCCATTTTGATAAAATTTTGAAATAAAAGTTCTCAGCTCTAATAAATCATTAAAATCTGAAGCAATAGGTACACTTTTATTAATTGCTTTTTCCACTAAAATAGAAGCGGTATCAATATTTCCAGAAAAAAGCTGAGATAAAATATATTTGTAGTGGAACTCATCTCCAATTTTCCCCAGTTTTTCAAAATAGTTTTGAGCCTTATTTAGTTCACCTTTCGCAATATGTATGTCCCCAATTCGTAGTCGGATTTTTTTTATCAGTTTAGATTTTCCTCCGGATTTTTTTGCCGCCTGATAAGAATTAAAAGCTCCATCAAAATCACCTAATAATTTATATTGGATTTCTCCTAAGCGAAAATATGCAGATGAAGAAAATGAAGATGATGGTTTCGATGTAAGCAGAGAATCGTATAATTCAAAGGCAGTATCCAGAGATTGAACAGATATTTCTTGTTGATGGTAGTATGGATCGTGAAAAAATAAGTTATCATCAAAATATGAAATAAAGGAAAGCTCTGCAAGTTTGTTTGGAATTATTTTATCTTCAAACGTGTTACCCAAGCCAAGCAGCGCTTGCCCCATTACTGTATTTGTAATATGTTTATTTTTTACTGATAATATTTTTTCGTATCCGTAAATAGCTTTTTCATATTGAGATTCAGCTCTCAATGAATTTGAAAACTCCATCCACCTTCTAACATCTTTTTTTGTCGAAAACCCTAAATTAAGATGCTGTGCGAGGGAGAGATCATATTGTTGTGTTTTAAAATAATAATCAGCAAGCAGGGGTCCGTATAAAACTGGATTTAACTTAACCTTTTCATTTAATATAGCTAATATGACAGGGTTCGAATCTTTATCATCACTGATCAGTAAAATTCTATCAGTGACCATTTTTATCTGAACTGGGTGTGAAGACAAATAATTAAAATATTCTGTAACAGCAACCTTAAAACTTTTTCAGGAAAAATGATAGTTTGCTATATCAAGGGAAAGCAGAGTTGGGTCTTTGAATTTTTCTCTTGCTCTGTCAATAATAGTTTGGGACTCCTCTGACAGTCCAAGATTATTAAAAAGGTAAAAGAACTTTTTGTATGTATTTGACTGTGACCCAAACTTCTTTTCCGCTAAAGACCACTCTTGTTTTGCTAAATTATTTTTTTTCAATTTCCAATAGGCTTCCCCTAAATCTAGATATGGTTCTATCTTATTAGAGAATCTTTCTTTATAGGTTTGTATTATAGATGATAGAGCATCAAACTTTTCCTGTCGTAATTATAATTTCTTTAGATTTATGTATGCCTGATGATCGTGTTTTTTATCTAATATATCTGAATATATAGCGATTGCACTTTCTGCATCTCCACGTTTTTCCATAAGACGAGCTGTTCTGAGTGCCCCTGAATGATCTTGACTATATAACTGTGAAAGAAATAAAAATATAATTGATAAATATTTTATGCTATTCATTTTCTTTTTGATTTGAATTCTCAATTAAGGTTGAATTATTGATAGCATTGAAATATCGCCGTATCATGACCATATACTCTTGTGTATAACCTGCCTGTATTGCTTGGTTCAAAGCTTCAGAAGTAAGTGTCTGTCGTTGTCCTAGATCTTCAGGAAGTCCAGCAGGGCCAATGAATTTTACCTGCTGCGAAGCAGACTCTGCTAGTCTCTCGTCTTTATTCTCTCTTTGAGTCATAGATTTCTGGCTGTCTAACATTCTTGAGAGAATTCTCTCCTGTCTTTCCTGAGTTTTTCTGGTGTATCGGTTTCGTTTCAAATCTTTTATTACATCATCCATATCTTTACCCATTCCACTCAAATCTCCCAGACCTTTTGACCCGGATTGAGCCATCTCTTCCATCAGCTGGTCAAGAGATTTTTTAAGACCGCCCTGTTGGGAAAGCATTTGCTGCATTAGTGCTTGTTGCATCCCTGCAGCCATTTGTCCCATTGCGAGCTGCATTCCCTGATTGTTTATACCTTGCTGCTGCCCTGCCATTTCTTCCATCTGCTGCAGGAACTGTTCATAGCCGCTTGCAGACCCTCCTGATTGCATCTGTTGTATTGAGTTATGAATACTCATTGCGGCCTCATTTAACCCTTCCATTGCTAAATCCTGTTTGTTCTTTGCTGATGTTGTATGACGTTCTGAAAGTTTAGAAATAGATTCCCCCATTTCTGAAAATGTTTTACCCATTGCTTTGCCCATTTCGGGAGTGACCGCGAAGGTTTCCTTTGATAGATCCATCATTGTTGACATAATTCTGGAGAGCTGGTCTTTAATAATTTGCTGTTGTCCCGCGAGCTCTCTCACGCGCGTAGAATTTCTTGGAGTGTTTGAGGTCTTTTCCCTAAGGTTTTCTTGAGTTTTGGAGAGTGCAATTACGCCTGACATAATCTCCTGGAATTTTTCAGCCATTTCTGCAGATGTCTCTTGTTGAAAATTTTGTTGAATGTTCATTGCCATATTGTGGAGTTGCTCAAGTCCAGATAGAGCAGATTTGCTAGATTTTTTTGAAGAGGGAAGTTTTTGATTTTTCAATTGGCTGGCTGAGTTTTCAATATGTTTTTCGGTTGACTTCATCAAAGAAGATTCGACAAGATCTTTCATAGCTTCTGCGGTAGAGGGGCTGAATTCCTCAGAAAGTTTTACAGCATCATTCATCGCTGATTGTATGTGTTCTAGTTCTTCTTTGATTCGCATTTCACTTTCCTGATGCCGTAAAAATGTGGAGGGATCTTCTTTGTCATCCATGTCCCACAGTTGTTTATCAAGGTTGTCCTGTTGTTCCGTTAATTGTTCAAGTCTCTTAGAAATCTCATCTAATTTTTGTTCTGCTTTTATACGTTTTAAAATCTCCAAAAACCTATCTAATTCTTGTTCAATTTGATCTATATTTTCAGTCATATCAGATATAGCATCCATCATCTCTTTTGGGTTCATTTGATCTAACATGTCTTCAATATTTTCCATATTTGAGAGTAGTTCTTCAGATATTAGTTCACTTACTAATTCATTTAGTTCGCTGAATTTCTCCATGAGCTCAGGACTGAATAGTTGATGTTTTTCAACGGACTCCTTTAGAGTTTCCATTGTTTCAGACATTTTCTGAAACTCTTTGATTTTTTCTTTTGTTTCCTCAAGTATCTTCTTGATGTTTTCCTGCTGTTGCCAATCCATATCTTTTGATTTAATTAGATCAAGCTTTACATCGTCAAGCTTATGATGAATAGTTTCTAGATCTTCAAGCTTCATATCAATGCTTTCCATAATTTCATCCTCCTTTTTCTCAACCCCCAAAAAGAGGTCTTCAAGAGATGGAAGTCGAGCGACGAAATTACCTGACAATGATTTTTTAGGTCCAGAAATATCATCATTATCGTACAACTCAAAATGATAGTGAACCTCATCTTCGGGCATTAACATTAAATTTGACAAATCCCAATCAAGAATTATAGTTTGCTTTGGTTTATCAGGCATAATATCTGAAACATTATAAACAGAAATAATCGGGTCAGACTCAATATACGCAGGTCGGCGGATTTCATAGCCAATTTGTAATGTTGAAAAACCAAAATCGTCCTCTATGTCAAGGTGAATTGGGATGGTTTGATCATCTCCAAGGTCCATAATAGGTGGGGGTTCATATACAGATACCTGAGGGAAAAGGTCGGGAATTATTTCAAGGTGGTATGGAATAGGGTCTCTATTTGAGATATCTCTATTATCTAACAGGTGAATGGTAAAGATGCCGTTTTCTGTTAGGATAAATTCTCCCTCTACCTTTTTCCCTGTGACGCGAAGTGGGTATGATTTATTTTTAAATATGATTTTTCTAACTTTCGGTTTGATGTAAAATTAACAGATACCGTTGTCCCTTTTAGCCCCTGGACATTTGCCTGATTTCCGGACTGCACAACCGGATCCAAACCAGAGTATCTAGGAGGAATCAATGTAAGAGAAAAAGATTGAATTGTTGGGCGATCGGTAACCATTATTCTGTATTTTGGTGACCTTACTTCTTCCCATGCCTCCCAAAAATGATTTGCCCGGACAAAGGCCTCATAGGTGAAGTCTTGAAATATATCTTTAATTTCAAACACATAATTTCCCAAAGAATCTTGGGGAGATTTTATAATTTTTATTTTTGATTTTAACGAATCACTTGCTAGAATATTGAGCGCTGTCATTTTTAAAAAAACCGTATCTATGTTGGTGTCACTTGATACAATAGAAATTTTTGTATCATCCCCACCTAAAAGGTGAACATCGCCCGTTGAGGATGCAAGCATAAATGGTTTTGGAGCAGCAAATATTTGTTCTGGATGTCCCCAGCGGTATACGCTGCTTCCTGCAACGTTTTTGTTCCCAATTAATCCTAAAACGATAAAGATTAGCAAGAAAAGTGATATAATTTTCCATTTTCTATTTGTGGTAATAATTGATTTGTGATCTAAATTTTTTAGGGAGCTTTTAATTCTTTTTATAAATGCATAGCTAAGACCTTTTGAAGAGCTTTTTGAGAGAGCTTCTTCAAGCTGAAGAGCATTTAAAACTGAATCTTTTTTGGGGAATGCTTTTTCACCTATAAGAAGGGCAATTTTTGACCATTTATATTTTTTAAAGGCATTTATTCTTATAAGAAATGCACTTAATATTATCCCGAGGATTCCAAAACACAAGACAAGCACCAATATTCCTAAAACCACCAATTTTATTTTTGGAGAGAAATAAAAAATACTTTCACCAATAATTGCAAAAATAAAAACACATAACACTAGAGAAAAGGAGTACCAAAGAGCGTGGATTAGATCTCTTTTAATAATAGCAAGCTGGAATTTCTTTAGATTGTTTTTTAGATTCATAGCTATTGAGTTAACGCAAAATATATAATATTTACACCCATTTTGAGTGCCTGTGTTCTAACATCTTCGGGGTCATTGTGGACCTCAACATCTTCCCAGCCATCACCGAGATCACATTCATAGGTATAGAGAACCATTAATCGATCTTCATTAAATATTCCAAACGCTTGTGGAGGTTTTCCATCATGCTCGTGTACTTTTTGCAATCCGCTAGAAAATTTAAACCTCCCATGAAATATAGGATGCTCGTGGGGAATCTCAACTAGCTCTCTCTCAGGGAATATGTGTTTCATTTCTTCACGGAAAGATGCGTCCATACCATAATTATCATCGGCATGGAGAAATGCACCCCTCAGCAATGTTTTTCTTAGGCGATCTCTATCGTTTTCAGAGAACCTAATGTTTCCGTGGCCGGTTAAATATAAATAGGGATACTGAAAAAATTCGTGGTCAGCGGGCTTCACCCGAGCCTCTTCTCTGTTCACTGATATTAGTGAATTTTCATCTAAATATTTTAATAAGTTTGGGAGGCTACTTGGGTCGCTGTACCAGTCCCCTCCCCCGCTGTAATGAATCCTCGCGATTGTAAAATCTTGGCAAAAAATAAATGAAGATAACAGCAAAAGATAAGGCAGAATTTTATATTTCGTTTTCATTGTAATTTTTTATTTATTTTTGGGGCAAAGGTTCCAAAATATATTTTAATTAAATTAATGTTGTTTAGATTTATAAATCTTATAACAGGTGAGCATATCTTACGAGAAAAACAACTTCTCTGCTTATCACTTTTATCACTCCCGCAGTTGGTACCGCAAACAGCATTCCCATCGGACCTAAAATGGTTCCACCTATAAAAAGTGAAATCATCACCAGCATAGGGTGAAGTCCCACACTATCTCCAACAAGAACCGGAGTGATAAGGTTGTTATCAATTTGCTGAACGATGATAAACATAAGGATAATATCAAAAATATAAAAAGGAGAGGGTACAGCTCCAAATAGGTAGTGAGATATGGCGACCTCATTCCCTAAATTATTCATTACGCTGATTAAGATGGCAGGAGCCATCCCCACCAGCGGTCCTACCATTGGAATTAAATTAGACAATCCTGAGATAATGGAAATAAAAATTATTAGGGTAAGGTTTGCACCATTTAAATTTAAAATGAAAAGTCCCACAAACGATAATACCCCCACACTAGATGCTGCCAACAATTGCCCCGTTAAATATTTTGACATTTGAAGTTCAGTATTGTGAACTATTCGTAGCCCAACCTCAAAATATTTGTTTGGAATTATGGAAACTAAAGCTCGTCGAAAATTGTG
The DNA here is from genome assembly GCA_964575125.1 of uncultured bacterium. Lineage (GTDB taxonomy): Bacteria > Fidelibacterota > Marinisomatia > Marinisomatales > AB-629-J13 > AB-629-J13. The sequence goes on along the minus strand of CAZNQF010000020.1, from coordinate 4,116 downwards.
ATATTCAATCAATAAAATAAAAGTAAACACAAGCACCATGCCTGCCAAAAACATAAAATTTATTCCACTTTTTGCGATAGAAAGGAATTGCTGCATGAATCCAGTAAACATACCCTGAATTTTTTGAGCTAATCCAGGGTCTTCAAACCCTCCAGCAAGAGATATCCCTGGGATGAAAGATATAGCCTGTAGATAGATATCATTTAATTGATTTACAAAGTTCTCCTGGGTTAACTGAGAATAAAATTCAGTTGACTGTTGAAACATGCCTGAGGCAAACCCGAATAAAAACCCGACCATGAGAACTATCACTCCTGACATTACTAAAAATGTACTGAGAAACCGACTACGTATTTTTCTTTCGAGAGCGTCAACGCTTGGGAGTAAAATCGTAGTGATAAGAAATGCAAAAATTAAAACAGTAAATGTTGAAGAGATATAGGGCCAAACTAAATTTATTATTCCAAATAGAATAAGAGAAAGGGTAAGAAAATAAAACTTATTTAAAACTTCGGACTGAGACATTAAACTAGCTCTGGAGATGTTTCAACCAGCTGGTCGCTGGTTTTTCTTAATCGTGTTGCGATGATTTGTGCTAAATTAAATAAAATTTTATTTCCCGTTTGAGGATTTCGTTTTGAAAGAGACTGAAGATCCGGGCGAAGGAATGCCAACAATTGGCTATCATTTTTTGCTGTAGCTGTTGCGCTCCGTGTATCAGAATCTAAGAGAGAGAGCTCACCAAAAAATTCTCCACTCCCCAGTTCAGCTAGTACTTTTTCGTGACCGATTTTATCTATGGAAAATATTTCAATATTTCCGGAGAGAATTATAAACATTCCCTCTCCCGGAGCATTTTTTTTAAAAACATTTTCTCCTGATTTGTAACGTCTTCTGTGGCAAAGGGTCTCTACCTCCTGAAACTGTTTTTCAGACAGGTCATGAAAAACAGGGATTTGTCTCAAGACAATTTTGCTGAGGTTTTCTTCTTTGTTCCAGTGCCTAAATAAGTTTTCCCACAGGGCTTTCATTTTTTTTTCTCCAAATCAATCTTACAAAATAGACACAAGAATGGAGGGAAGTCAAGATATGTGAGAAAGCGACACACCCATTACACAAAAGTTTAAAATTTGCTCTTTTGAGCAATTAATAAGAAGATTCTCCGTTTCAATAAAATACCAGCAATCGGTAACTTCGACAATGTACCGAAAAGCGAAATATATTATTTGTATACAGTTACTGTTTTCCGTTTTACCTGCACAGAGAGATTTTAATGAGGAGCTAAAATCTCAAGAAAAATCCATTGAGTTTTTAAAAAAGGAAATGGCGAATTTGAAAAATAAAATAAAGGAAATGGCTAACCGTGAAAAATTAGAGTCAAAAAAAATTATTTTGCTTGAAAAAGAGATTGCTCTAACAGATAGGTTAATTTCGGAGCTCTCAAGAAAAGAAGAAATAACAAAAAGTTTAATCTCAAATTCACAGGGGAAAATAGAAAAAAATGAAAATGATTTGAGATTACTTAAGGATAGATATAAAAAACGTGTTGTTCATGCCTACAAAGAAAGCAAATCTTCAAATATGGAAAATTTAATAAGTACTGTGTCATGGAGAAAATCATTGTACAGAGAAAAGTATCTGGACATTGTTTCTGAGGAAGATAAAAAAATCAGCAATAATATTCGATCTTTATTAATAGAGATAGGTCAAGAAAAATTAAATAAAGAGGCAGTACTTAGAAAAAACATATCGTTAAATCGAGACAAGGCAAAACAAAAACAAAAACTGAAAAAAAAGAAATATGCCAAAGAAAAGTCTTTGGCTGAGCTTGAAAAAAACAAGGATGAGCTCTCCAATTATTTGGATGAAAAATCAAGGGGATTAAAAGATCTAGAAGGCATAAGAAAAACAATTCTCAAAGATAAAGCAAGATTTGAAAGGGAAGAAAAGGTGCGCCGACAGCAGGAAGCACTAAAGTCAAAACAGTTTTCACAATTGAAGGGTCAGCTTCCCTGGCCGATTAAAGGAAGGGTGGTCACAAAATTTGGGAATCAGTGGAATCCAAAGCTAAAAACTACCACAGACTATCCTGGAATTGATATCCAGGGTAAAGCAGATATGCCTGTTAAAACAGTTTTAAACGGGGTAGTTGCTACCATCACCTATTTACGAGGATATGGCACAACAGTTATTATAGATCACGGTGGCGGATTTTATACGGTGTACAGCCAGCTGAAATCATTAAAAACTCATGTAAACAGTGAGGTAAGATCGGGGGACACAATTGCCCTTGTAGCAGAGTCAGACACAGGCGGTAAACCAGTGCTTCACTTTGAGATATGGAAAAGCGGTGAAAAATTAAATCCTGAAAAGTGGCTGTCTAAATAGTGTTCAAAC
>CAZNQF010000020.1:0-1709 GCA_964575125.1 uncultured bacterium | reverse complement strand
CATCTCAAAGAAAGTTGGCACAGCCTATTGCTTGTCTGGCCCTCCCGGATGTGGTAAGGAGGGACTGGCCCTTACATTTGGTGCGCTCATCAATTGCGAATCCGTTGACAGTTTCCCTAGTTGCGGTTGTTCATCTTGCCTCCGATTTCAAACATTGCAGCATGAACACTTAAGCTTGGTTGTACCTCTGCCAGCTACCACCCAAAAAAGCGAACAAGATATAAGCACTAAAAACATTGAAATTCTTAACAGTGAGCTGGATAAAAAAAAACAGGACCTGTTTCATAAAATAAGAGTTCCCAATGCAAACAGGATTATTCTTCAATCCATACATAAGCTGAAGAAGTCGCTTATGTTAAGGTCCTCGGTTTTTGGCAGGAAAACAGCTATCATCTTAGATTCTGATCTATTATGTGCGGGTGCAGGAGAGTCCGCTAATGCTCTTTTGAAGTTACTTGAAGAGCCCCCACCTCTTACAACAATAATTTTGGTCACCGACTTCAAGGACAAACTTTTTTCAACCCTTATTTCCAGGTGTCAGCATCTTCACGTACCTAAACTTAGCGATAGATCTATTCAAAACATGCTGAAATCAAAGGGAATTAAGCCAGAAAAAATAAAATGGGTATCTTGTTTGTCTGAGGGGAACTTTACGACAGCGTGCGAACTGTCTTCAAGAAAGTGGGGAGAAGTGAGTAAAACACTTAATATTTTTTCAGATCTATTATTGAAGAATGACCATAAAAACATGATTAAATTTGCATCGGAATATTCTAAACTATCGTTTACAGACAAAACGGAGTTCAGATTTCATTTTTATATGTTTCAGAGGTGGCTTTTATCAGTTTTTCGACTTCAAAAAGGGCTGGAAGATGATTTAGCTGAAACGGATATTGTGAGCGGAATGAACCAATTTTTAGATTTATTCCCGAGCGCTGATATCAGAGAAATTACTTTTCTAACAGATTCAGTCGTAAATGGATTGAAAAGGAATGCCAACATGAGTTTATTATTGACTAATTTTATCATTCAAATGCAAAAAGAATTAAATAGTGACAAATAAATCATTTTATGTAACTACTCCCATTTATTATGTAAATGATAAGCCTCACATAGGCCACGCATACACAACTATATTAGCTGATGTTTTGTCCCGATTTCATCGAACCCTAGGGAGCACACCCTATTTTTTAACGGGCCTAGACGAGCACGGGCAAAAAGTTCAGCAGGCAGCCGAAAATCGGGGGATTGAACCGCAAAAGCATTGCGATGAAATGGCACCGAGATTTATAGAGCTGTGGGGAAAACTTCACTTTTCTTACGACGATTTTATTAGAACTACCGAACTACGACACAAGAAAATCGTGTGTCATATTTTGTTTGAGGTGTATAAAAAGGGAGATATCTATGTGGATGAATATGAGGGGCTTTACTCTGTTTCTGAGGAACGATTTATAACAGAGAAAGAGGCCGAAAGCGGAGAGTTTCGAGATATAAAAAAACTGAAAGAAAAAAACTATTTTTTCAGGATGGGCAATTATCAGCAAGCTCTGATTGACCATATCAAAGCCAACCCGAAGTTTATTCAGCCGGAGCACAGAAAGAACGAGGTCCTGGGGTTTCTTCAAAAACCTCTGAACGATCTTTGTATTTCTCGCCCAAAGTCTCGCCTGAACTGGGGAATCGAGCTTCCCTTTGACTCTGACTAT
>CAZNQF010000019.1:17337-18232 GCA_964575125.1 uncultured bacterium | reverse complement strand
CGCGTTTAGCTTTGCGCCATCAAACCACTTAATTTTTCCCTCTACAAAATCAAAATCTCTGACGCTGTACCATTTTCTACTCCAGGAAATTCTATTTGCAATTTTTTCCCAAAAACCTTCTGGATCTTTAATAGATTCATCATAAAGCGATTGATATTGTTCCATATTTACTATATGTGAGCTCTGTGAAAACTCTGCAGAAGGTTTAAAATAATTTGACATTTCCCTCCCCAATATTATCTCATTTAATCAAGTGTTTTTTCATGATTAAATTTTACAAATTTGCCACTTTTATCTTCAATTACTGAGACCATTGTAATTACGGCGGAACAGACTAATCTGTTAGGAGTTTCAGGTCCTTCCGCAAAAGCCTCTACCTCAATTTTAATTGACGATTGACCTACAGAAATAATAGTCGCATTCATCGTTACCCAATCTCCCGCATAAACCGCCTCCTTAAATTCTACTTTATCAATTGCGCGGGTTACTGCTCCCCATGCTTTTGAATCTTTTAAAAATCGAAATGAAACCTTGGCAGCTGCAAGATCCATCCATGATATCATTTGCCCCCCAAAAAGGGTGTTGACATTGTTTATATGGTCTGGCATAACTAACTGAGAATATTGGGCTGATAACTTCATATTTAATATGTAATTAGGAATTAAATTTAAAATGAATGTTACTCAAGGTGGTATGGAGAACTGTAAATATTTAGATCTTTATATTTCAACAAAATAAATTGAATATTGTCTAAGACTTTAAAAGTATAATAAATACTGTAATAAAAAAAGGGACTGTCTCCAGTCCCTTTTTTTTAATCAAAAGTTATGATTATAAAAAACCATTATTGGTTAAGATTAACTTCCTGAACTTACGCTCTTGCCTTTGCTTCCTT
>CAZNQF010000019.1:5803-17237 GCA_964575125.1 uncultured bacterium | reverse complement strand
TTTTTGCTCTGGCATCTTTGCCATCACTTGCTGAAGTTGCTCCAGAAGCTTTACGTGCTGAACTTACGCTCTTGCCTTTGCTTCCTTTTTTTGCTCTGGCATCTTTGCCATCACTTGCTGAAGTTGCTCCAGAAGCTTTACGCCCTGAGGATAAACCCTTAGATGATTTAGATGATTTGTCGCTCTTACCACAATTTTCGGCAGCAAGGTCAGCTAATCTATTTTGATCTTTCTTTGACAACTTTTTACCTGAAGCTGCTTTTTTGACAATAGTATTATCATTTTGTGAAAGACGAACTTGACTTAAACAATCAATAATGCTAGACATATCAGTAGTTTTCTGAGAAGAACCCTTACTTGATCCTTTAGAAGAACTGAACTTTGACTGAGCATTACCGGTGCCCACTAATGCGAACACAAGCGCTAAACTTATTATTGATGTGTATTTTTTCATTTTGAAACTCCTTTTTGATTTTGTTTTTATTTTTAAATTTTTCATTTTATTTCCTGCTTCATATACATAGATGTAATCATTTTAATTATTTGCATGTTTTTATAATATTTTTTTTTCTATCGTCTAAAAAAAATATTTTCTGCACATTACAATACAACTGAAAGATATAATTAAAGAGACAAATTTTCAAAAAAACGGGATACGAATATAAACGGGTTTTCTCTAAATTACTATTAAATATATTATTCTGAGTTTTCATTCTATACAATAAATTTACAGTTTTAATCACTAAATGTTCCATACAGAGAAATCCCAGATTCATCTCCCGCAATGAATCCATTATCAAAAGTATGATAATTTCGGAGATCAGGATTCAAATGTAAATTTTCTTTTTCAAATTTATTGTTTGCATCTATACATTCAGCCGGATTTGTATGTACAATAAATTTTGCTCTATCTTTTTCAAAATAAATTTTTATAAATTTTTCTGGATAATTCCATAAAGATAACCCTTTAACCAAATTTAATGATGTCTCAGCCCTCCCTAAAGAACCCTGGATTTTATTTTTTGAATCTCCTGGATATAAATTTTCTATAACGTTACACTGAGGTATAGGATCTGATTTTTGTGTGCTAAGTGAAATGTTTGTTTTGCTTTGAGCAAACTCAATGTAAACCGGATGTATATTACTAGACATTTCTAAAAACTGAGAAAAATATCTTTTAAAATCCAGACCTGAGTTTAGGGCAATTAATCCTCGATTAAAATAAACTTCAGGAGATTTGGTTAATGTAGATAGAATTGCTTTTGCTTTTTTATAATTTTTCTGTTGAATAGCAATTGATGATTCCATGATGTCACACTTTTTATTATCAAAATCTAACTCCCTTGCTTTATCTAAATGATTTACTGAACCTAATATATTACCAAGGTCTAAATATATATTTGCTAAATTGAAATGTGCTATTGCATAATCATTATCTAATGAGATAGCTTTCTCAAAATTAATTTTTGCTTCATTCAGATATTCTAAATAATCATCTGATGAATTTCCTCTTAATACTATTTTATCCGTAAGGCTATTGAAATCCATAGCAATGGGTCTTATACCTGAAACTGTAGACATAGGTAATCGGTATAATGCTCGATGGTATTGAATTACACCTAAATTATTATAAACTTCTCTACCTGGAAATTTAGATTTATATGTATTAAATAATTCTTCTGACCTATTTAAATCTCCTTTTAAATAATATAGAATCCCTGAATAGTATAATTCTGCATCATCTACCATATCTCCCAAACGGGACTCCATTAGATTTAATCGCACTGTTTTTGGTGGATATTTATTGGAATTTGGTTGAGAAGAAAGAGCTTTGTCAAAAACAGAATATATGGAATTAGGATCATAGCCTGCTAATACTGTCAACATAATCCCTTCTCTATCAGATTCGATTTCATCCCTAATGTTCTTTTCATTTCCAATAAATAAATTAGCATACTCATTAACTAAATGATTAGAAACTGATTTATCCAGTTGACCCAAATATCCCCTGTATTGAATATTTAATTTTTCATCCAAAAATGGATTATTGATATGTCCTTTTTTAATGTGTGCTACTTCATGTGATAATACCACAGCTAACTCATCCTCCGAGTTGCACAGAGATACCATCTCACTACTAATTACAATATTATTCTCCGGTAAAACCCACGCCCCTGGCTCGCCTGTTGAAATAACATGAGCAGCAATACTAACATCATTCATGTTTGCCGCATGTAAAATACGTTCAATAACTCGATCTACTTTTCTTTGTAAAATTTTTATCTTTTTAGATTGTTTATATTCTTTTTTTAATATTGAAATTGTCTGTTTGCTCAATTGAACAGCATTAAAACCTTTTTGAAGAGAAAAAGGATCGTTCGGTTCTTTATTGAAAAGCATTAGAGCGACCAATCCTGCCATTACTGACGCAAAACCGTATTTGTAAATCGGTTGTGCTTTTGTTAATAGCCAATTTACACCGCCCCATTTTTCACTTTGCTTATCTTCCCGATCCTTAATGAATATTTTTTCTTTTAACTCATTATCTAAATCATCGAGGAACTCTGCCGCAACATTTAGGTTCATGTTTTCCTCAACCTCATTTGCGGTTGAAAAATGTATAATTTTCTCTAATATTTTTTTATCTAACATGGATTAATTTCTTTCGCTCGGTAATATAGATATGATTTTAAAAAAAATTTGCATGGTTTTTTTTATTTTTTTTTATGTTAAGATTTCAGCCACATTGCTGTGCCACGAATTTCCAAACTTATGAAACATTTCCTTTGCTTCATTTTCATCGAGATTAAAATCAGATTTTGCGAGATTGAAAAATATTGTTGATAACTTCGAACATACCTTATGAATTCTTCTGCTTATTGTTGATACATGAACCTGATAATTATCTGCAATTTTACGTTCTGGTTGTTTTAGAATAAAGTATTCTCTTAATAATTTTTTATCGCTCTGGTCCAGTGATTTGAATCCAGAAGTTATAATTTTTGAGATAGTTTCCATTTCATCATTATGGTCATGATTCTCTTCAACTCCTAGAACAACACTATCCAAAGAAATAGATTTTACTCTTTTTTTCTGATGTATAATAACCTCACGATAAACGATAACCTTCAACCACGAATCCAGAGAACCTCTTCCATTAAATGAATCAATTTTTGGTTTTCCCGTCTTTTTTACTTTTACAAATAAACTGCTTTTTGTAAAAGCATATACTTCTTCGGCTATATCTTCATCATCAGCATAATACATAGCAAAGTCATGAATCTTATATGCGAACTGGTCTTCAAATACTTCCCACGCTTTCTCATTGCCCATGCTCATACCCATAGTTAGATAAAGATCAGCTGTATGAATTTTACTGAGGTAAGATCTAAAAGTCTCTTCATCAATATCTTTTATTTCTTTTTTTCCAAAACGTTCTTCCATTGATTGATTTAGTTTTCGATAAAAATTGTTAGAGGATATTTTAAATGAAACATATTTATTTCTACAAGATTCATAACATTCATCAATAGATGTATTGAATTTTTTTAGTTTTTTTAAAGACATTTAATCTATCTCATACCCTATTGGAACAGATGTGTAAACCTGTCTTCCTTGATTATCTTTAAAATTTCTCAAGGATGAAATATGGAGGACCTCTACACGAGATGATTTTTTGTAAATCCCCCTTGAATCAAATTGAGAGACATCAAATCCTCCAACAATCATTTCGTTCAAACCATAATCTGCTGCTAATTTATTACCTGATTGTATTGCATCAGAAAATGACTTTTCTTTATCTCCAATAAACGTTGTTTCTAGGAAATCATATTCATGAAGGTTTTTCCAAATCTGCCAACCTATAAACGCATGATCAGGAATGATAACTATAACAGGTTCAATGCCTGCTTCAAGTAGGACACTTGAAAAAAGAACAGCTAATTCAATGCAGTTTGCGCTATTGAATTTGATAGTTTCACTTGGAAAATTGATTGTTTGCCCTATACCTCCTCCATCGTACACTATTTGGTATTCGTTTTTTAAAACATTATAAATTTTTTCTAATTGATATTGTACTATTTCTCTCTTTGTATTTCCTACAATCCCTGAATAAGATTCAAATATTGACTGTTGATAGCCAACTATAGAAGAGTTAAAAAGTAAATTTGTTTTCGAAATAACTCCTCTAGTATCTTTAGGAATTATCCAACTTGAAATCAAGCTGTATGGACTAAACTTCTCATTAGAATTAGAAAATACATCTTTTAATATCTCCCAATCAATTGTTCCCAATCCCAACATAACAATTCGTTCTGAGCCTTCAGAAATTAATCGGTTTGAAGATTGTTGTTCCAATGAGGAACTAGATTTTTTAATTAGCTTCCAATCAATATAATAATTCCGGTTGGAACGTAAATCCTGTTTCTCATCAAAGATATTCATAAATGGATTTATACCGATAACTGTATCTGTTTGGGCCGGAACAATAAAAATTAATTTATCCCACTCATCTGAAATACCCTTAAATTTTGCACTAAGTTCCATTTCCACATCTTGTGATGATGTATTACCAATTTCTGTCCAAAAAATATATTGTTCTAACGGATCAAAATTTTCATAAATAGAAGCAGGGATCATAGGAGTAAAATTTGAGGTTACAGTTATTTGACCTTCAGAGGAATCTTTTATTGATAAAATGCCGAAAAACACACATAAGAAAATAGCTGAAACCACTATTGGAAATACATATTTTCTTTCTCCGGTTTTACTTGAAGAGATACCTCTTTTTAACTGTCTTAATTTTTGAATTATTTCAGATAGATCAGCGGGTCTATCATTTGGATTTTCCTTAAGAATCGATATTAAAATATTTTGTGCTGGTTTATTAATACCTAATGATTTAAAGTTGTCCTTTTGAAGGATTCCTCTAGGAAGTTTACCTGTTAATAATTGAAAAAATAATAATCCAATTGTATAGATGTCACTTTTATTACCAATTGATCTTTGATCTCCACGGATTTGTTCGGGAGCGGAATAAATTCCTCTATACTTCCTCTGGATTTTTGAAGCTAATTCAGTCCGCATCCCTGCCTCAATGCCAAAACTAACCAATTTTGGGATGCCCTCAGGCGTCATTAAAATATTATTTGGTGATATTCTATAATGACAAATTCCCTCCTGATGCATCACATTCAAGCCCTTGCAAATTCCTAAAATAATCTCTATGGATTCTTCATGTGAGAATGAAGTTGATTTAGTTTCAAATGCTTCTTCTGTTTCATCATTTACAAGACCGATCCAATGGCCTAACGTTTTTGGAACATATTCCATGGCATAAAAAGGTGTTCCATATTCATCCACATCAAAATAATGAATTGAAACTAAATTTGGATGGTCCCATCTAGAAAATAATTTTACGTCATCTAAAAACTTCTTTTGTAATTTTTTCACTAATTCTGCTGAATATTTCATATCCACATTAAATGAAAAACGTTTAATGGCTACAATTCGATTTAATTGAGAATCTTTTGCTAAATAATTATCACCCAATGGTTCGCTAGCAATATAATTTAAAATGGTGAAATGTTGGACCTTTTCACCTGGTTTCCATCTAGAAGGATTTTCTTTACTTTGATTTAATTGAAAATCTTTTTTCACGGAGTATTAGAATAAAACATCAAATTATTATTTATTCACTAAATTAATTTACAATCTTCGTGGGAATTTTGCATTGAAATTAGTGAATCTTAAAATTCAATGACTTTATGAATTAATTTTAAGCAATTATTCAGAGATATCTATTCGTTTCACTCTTTCACTTAAGCTAGTAAAAACAACATATGGAGTCGAACAAATAACATCGCTGATTTTTTCAACGGAAATTTTATTTTCCCCATCATCACCCCAAAGCAATACGTCATCACCTATTTGAACTGTATCATCCCCAAAATCTACCATGAATTGATCCATACAAATTCTTCCTGAAATTGGATAATATCTTCCATTATATCCGACAACCCCCTTCTCATACCAAGGTCTTGGTAACCCATCAGCAAACCCTGTTTGAATAACTCCAATTGTTGTTTCTTTTGTAGATATCCAAATCCCTCCGTAACTAACAGGAGTGTTTCCTCTAACCTTTCTCAATGAAACAATAGTGCCTTTAAAATCCATCACTGGTTTAATTGGAAGGGATGTAGGTACTTCCTTAGAAGGCAAAGCACCATATAAAAGTAACCCAACACGAAACATATTAAATTGTGATTCAGGAAGATTTAATAGTGACCCACTGTTGGAACAGTGTATAAATCGAAAAAAGATTTCATTTTTTTTTGCTTTATCAAGCATTGATTGAAATCGGGACAACTGAGTCTTAGCGTATCCTAGATCTCCCTCATCTGCAGTAGAAAAATGTGAGTAAACTCCTTCACACTCTAACTCTTTAAAACTTGAGATTTTATCCAATACTTTTTCCACATCACTAAAATCAAACCCTAAACGGCTCATCCCTGTATCAATTTTAATATGTACTTTTGGCAGTACTTTATATTTTTGATAATAATTTTTCAATAATGAGAAATCTTCCCAGCTAGATAAATTGAGAGAAAATTTAAATTCTATGGCAGACTCAATTGAATCAATATTCATTTTACTCAAAACAAAAATATTCTGTTTTATCCCTCCCTTCCTCAATTCTATCCCTTCTTCATATGTAAAGACACCAAACCATTTGCAACCAAATTTAGCTAATGCTTTAGATATTAATACTGCTCCGTGTCCATACGCATTAGTTTTGACAATTGACATAATTTCACAACTTTTTGCATGATTTTGTATTTCGGAATAGTTATGACAAAGTCGATCCAAATGAATATAAGCTTTTGGTCCAAATTGCTTTAACCTATCCAAACTTATTTCAGAATTAACCATATAAGTCGATAAGTGTTTTTTTCAATGATTTAAAATCGTTAAATACATAATCTGAGCATGCCTCAATCCAACTACTTAATGGATAAGCTTCCAAATTATTAATTAAATAAACAGGTTTTTTATACCAATATGCAAAAGTCACCTCTGCATGGGTACCACCACCTTTAATTACAAATTTGTCCCAAAGACAAATTAAATAATCTGCCTCAGAGATAACTGCATTGATATCCGAACGTATAATTTTTTGAATGAATAATTTAAACTTTTCCGGATGGTCCGATTTCCAATCTCTGTAATTTTTTGCATTCTCTAATCTAGCTGTCTCTTTTGACATCAAAACTGGATTTAAAACTCTGTGATCTAATTCATATTTTAACCAATCTGTTATTTTAGAACGCCATTCCTGTCCTTCTTCCGGGGCCTGCTCCATTGCACCTGATAAATAAGCAATCACCGAAGGATCTTCCTATTTAACATTTCTCCATTAAAAATAACTAAAATCACCAATATAATAATTGGAATTATGATTAGCATCCATTTTTTGACTTCTCCTAATATTATAAAAAATACAAAATTGATTATCATGGATGTCGGGATATATTGCCAAAAATCTTTTATACCTAATCCGTTAATATTCCATAGCCCAAATCCCGGAGTTGTAATACAAGCTAAAAAGATACACAAAGAAATAATCTGATAGAGAAATCTGTCATTGGTTAATAATGAAATAGTCGTAAGGATTTGACCAAAAACAAATAAAAATAAGAATAGTGAAGGAATTATATAAATCAACAAATAAGGAGAGAACTCAATTCCAGAAATAGCGTATAAAATTAATCCACTGAAAAGAGTCAATGTTATAGTCTCAATTACGTTTGCTGATACCAAATAGAATATAATTTTCCGAAGAGAAACCGGAGATAGAATAAGCTGGAATATTTTCTGATTATTGAACCGATATTCCTGAATATCGCTATTAATATTAATATATAGGATAAGACTTCCTATCAAAAACCAAAAATAAATCAACCATTCAGGTGATGTTAAAAATATATTTTGATTAATCTTAAAAATGGATTGAGTGTGAAAGAAAAGAAATACAATAGCTGGCAGCCCAAATATAAGACCCATTATTACAAATGGTCTTGATTTAATTATCCATATCCTACGCTTTATAAATGTAGTTATCATTCCAAACCTGCTTGGTTTAATTCTTGATCTAACAATTCATCCAACCCTAATTTTTTAATTTCTAAATCATTTAATTCGTCTAAACCGATAGTTTTCAAAACATGGAAAAAAACTAATTTTGAATTTCCATAAAAGGTTAATATTTTTCCATTTATTTTTGGAGTAACAACAGATGGAATTTTTTCTAATTTATCTAAAATATCTTTACCAATACTATTTAGGTCCAATCTGAATTGATGATATTCTACTGTAGTTTCAAGCAATGAATCCAAGCTTCCATCCAAAACAATTTTACCTTCTTTTAATACAAGTATTCTGTCATGATTTTTTTCAACTTCTTTTAGATTTTGACTGGTATAAACTATGGTCTTTTCTGGCCGAAGATTTTTTAGAATAGACCAAGTCTGTCTAGAAGAATCTGGGTCCATGAATGCAGTAGGTTCATCTAAATAAATGATTGAGACATCCATAACAAGTACCCTTAAAAGCATAGCTTTTTTCTGAAGACCTGTTGAAATATCGTCAGGATATTCTTCGAGGATTTCACCTAAATTTAATTCTTCGCAGTAACGGTAAAGTCTGGATTGAATTGTTGCCTTATCTATAGAATACAGTGATGCAATAAAATGAATATTTTCTTCAATGGTCATTCCCGATTCTAAATCTGCATCCAAAGGTATGTATCCAATTTCCTTCCTAATCTCTGCTCTTCGCTTTGTGAGATCTAATCCATCAATATAAATTGAACCATAATTTGGTAATTCTATACCTGCCATTACATTCATTAGAGTAGATTTTCCTGCATCATTTGCTCCGATAATTGCGGTCAATGAGCCCTTCTCTATTCCAAAGGTAAGATCAGCTAATACTGTTTTTTCTCCGGATAATTTTCCTACTTTTTTTAGTGCAATGCTTGCTTCCATTTTATCCTATTAAAGTTAGTTTAGTGTGCCTCAAACCAGGAATCTCCCCAACCACAATCCACAACCAACGGAATAGATAAGGGAAGGGCATTTTCCATTTTATTCACGATTATTTTTTTTAAATCATTCAATTCTTCATCAGGAAACTCGAAAACTAGTTCATCATGAATTTGGAGTACCATCTTTGATCTTAGTTTATTTTCAATCAAAGTACGATGAATCTCAATCATTGCTAATTTTATCATTTCTGCAGCTGTCCCCTGAATCGGCATATTTATGGCCATCCGTACAGCTGCGTTCCTTCTAATTCTATTATCTGATTCAATTTCCCAAACCGGTCGTTTCCTTCCAAGAATCGTGCAGACATATTTGTGTTTCTTGGCAAATTCTATAGTGCTATCAATATAATTTTTAATTCCAGAATATTTTTCGAAATATGCACTAATTATTCTTTCAGCTTCATTACGAGGGATTCCTAATTCCTGACTAATTCTAAATGGACCCGCGCCATACAAAATTCCAAAATTTACAACCTTTGCTGTTCGTCTTAATTCTGGGAGCACTTCTTCTGGTGATATCCCATAAATTGCCCCGGCTGTTTTAGAATGAATATCTTCCCCCGATTTGAATGCTTCCAACAGTACACTATCTTTACTTAGATGTGCGATTATTCTCAGCTCAATTTGAGAGTAATCTGCTGATAGAATTTTCCATCCTTTTTTTTGTGCGGTAAATCCTTTCCTGATTTCACGTCCTTCATCCGTTCTTATCGGAATATTTTGAAAATTTGGATGAGTGCTTGAGAGTCTACCTGTGGCAGCGATTGTCTGATTAAAAGATGAATGAATTCGTTCTGTTTTTGAATTGATATACTGAGCTAAGGGATCTAGGTATGTATTTTTTAGTTTATTAAGTTTTCGATATTCCAGCATTTTTTTAGGGAGAGGGTGATCATTTTTCAACCGATTTAGCACGTCCTCAGCGGTAGACCTTTTTCGTATTTGAGGTAATTTTAAAATGTCAAAAAGTATTTGAGCTAATTGTTGTGTAGAATTGACATTGAATTCCGTTCCAGATAAAGAATAAATTTTTTCAACTAATGACTCTATTTTTTTACTATAGGCAATAGACAAATCATTTAAAAATTCTTTTTGAACAAAGGTACCCTCCATTTCCATTTCCATTAAAACCAAAATTAAAGGTATCTCAACTTTTGTGAAAAAATCTAATAGATTCCTCTCTTCTAACTTATCTTTAAGCAAGTGTGTGAGTTGCAAAGCAATATCTGCATCTTCGGAAGCATAAAATGAAATTTCATCCAAATATACATCTCCCATTGAAATTTGATTTTTTCCTGTTCCAATGAGTTTTTCAATGGGAACCATTGTGTAGTTCAAATACTCTTCACTTAAATTATCCATTTTATAAGAACGGAATTCCGGATTAAGTATATGAGCTGCTATCATAGTGTCAAAACCAATTCCTTTTACATTCACACCGAACCGTTTTAAAATAATTAAATCGAACTTAATATTTTGGCCCGTTTTAGGAATGCTCGGGTTTTCAAGAATGGGTGTTAAAATATGAAGGACAGATCCTAATTCATCTTCGCCAAAATATTTTTTAGTTTTATCCTTATGCATTATTGGGATATAAACTCCTGAATCCTTTTTAATTGAAAAACTTAACCCTACAATGTCCGCTTCCATCGTATTCACGGATGTGGTTTCCAAATCCAATGAAAGCCACTGACCTTCCTTCACTTTGGATATAAAATGATTCAATTCATCTAAATTTGTCAGTGTTTTATAGGATTTATCTGCTACTTTCTTTTCCGTTTCAATTTCAAGCTCCAACTCAGAGAATTGATTCATCAACCCAAAAAACTCAAATTCTTTAAATAGAGAGTATAATTCTGAGATATCATAAGGTTGCAACTTTAAACTGTTCACTTGAAAATCCAGGGGAACCTCCGTATGGATTGCAACTAATTCTTTACTTAAGAGAGCATCTTCTTTATGATTTAGCAAGCCATTTCTAACTCGTTTATTGGTTACCACTTCTGCATTTTCCAATGCACTTTCAAGGGTTCCATATTCCTGAATTAATTTCTGAGCAGATTTTTCTCCCACACCACGGACTCCGGGAATATTATCTGATGCATCACCCATCAAACCTAGAAAATCTATTAATTTATCAGGGCATATTGAGTTTCATGGGGTAAGAAGAAATATACAGACTCATGTTGCTATTAGCAATCAAGACAGTGTTCTTTTAGGATTTAGCGATTTCTCTATATCTTTAAATGATTATAAAATTGAAAGACCACAACTACTATTTGTCCCGATATCAGATCAAATAAAGTTAAAATGCAATCTGTATTGTAATAA
>CAZNQF010000019.1:0-5793 GCA_964575125.1 uncultured bacterium | reverse complement strand
CTGCACAATCTATATTTCCTGAGTGACAGCAGTCACCTTTATCATCATAAATTTTTGTTTGAGCTCTAGCTCCACCGGGAGTATATAAAAAAACTTTATCATTAATCAATTGCATAAAATCTTTGTCACCGCTTACGATATAGGTTGTAAAATCTTCTTTCGAAGCAGATTTTGCTAGTGTTCCTATAATATCATCCGCCTCAAATCCAGGCATAGACATATGAAAAATATTCATTCCTTTCAAAACCCTCCAAAGGTGAGGGAGTTGATCCACCATCTCATCTGGCATTTTTTCACGAGTTGCCTTATAAGATGGATATCGCTCATGCCGAAATGTTTTTTCTTTAGCATCAAAAATAACAGCAATGTAATCTGGAGCTTCCAATTCAATTAATTTTAATATTTGGCTAGTGAATCCATATAGGGCACTTGTATGAAGTCCGTAGGAAGTGATAAGAGGATTACGAATTAGAGCAAAATGACAGCGATATAGCATAGCATATCCATCAATGAGAAATAGTCTTTTCAGCTTAGAATTTTGGGTGGACATATATTGAAAATTACAGATGGTTTCTGATGTACTCAAACTGTGATGAATGGTAATTTGTTGTACATACCATATTTAATCAAGTCTATCGGACTTCAGACAAGAATATCTGCACTACCATAGAATATATTTAACTTACAGTAGTATTTTCTAAAATCCATATTCCGCAGTCAAACCAAAATGTGCAGGGTCGCCAAAACTAACATATTTTCTGTCCGGATATTCATGGGCCTGTAACTCTTCGTTCCAAACCGGTTCAAGTCCAAAATAAAAACCTCTGACTTCGTAGCGGACATCTAAAATATTTCTACCCCACAATTTGACTGACCATTTTCCAAAATCATAACCCAAATGCCCATTAAATAATTGATAGGGCTTAGATATTTCATCGTGGCTATCTGAAAAATAGAATTTATCCTTTCCCGATAATTCTACTCTGGAAAAAAGTCCGACTTCCTTTTTGTAATCCAAAGCCAAATAAAATGAGTATTTCGGTGCATGAGCGGCTTCACGATTTCCCGAGTTGATAGTTACACCGGAATCAGACTCAAATGTAAAAGCCTCCACATAGGTATTAAGTATTCCCAGCGAACCGGAAAATGAAAAAGTTGAGTTTAGTATAAAAGTTCCATCAAACTCCAACCCACTTAACGATCCTGTGGTGGCATTTGCCGTATAGAATACAAAACTATTTGGCTCACCAACCGTTTGCTGACTTGATATGGAAACTTGCTGATCATGACGTTGTGCTGTAAATGCTGAAATATACAGCGTAGAATTTTTAGTATAATGCCGCAAACCAATTTCATGGTTTGTCATTAATTCCGGGTCAAAAGAACGATTCTCATTTGCCAATGCAGGACTCTGATTTACACCACCTGCTTTATATCCACGGGAAACACTTCCATACACATTTAATTCATCATAAACAAAATATTGCAATGCTAGCTTTCCACCAAAAAGATTATGGTTCACATTAAAACTAACTGGCTCTAAACTTATGTAGTCATTTGAGTCCCAGTCATATGTTTGCGCTGTTCCAAAATATTTCAAAGCATTGTTTTCTTTTCGGACATTAGCGATAACATTAATTTTTTCTGAAATGTACTTTTCCAATTGTCCATATACAGCGGATGCATCAAAATTAAATGTACTGTGCCCTATTGAAGCATCACCACCATAAAGCCATCCGGAAGCGTTATCCTTTTCTGTGAGAAATTTTGTGTAGTACCCCATGATGAAATCACCATAACTCAATCGTCCCTCCACAGTTTGATTGACACGCTTCCGGTCAGTCCTATCATAAAATTCATAATCCCAGTAAGTTATATTGGGATCAAAATAATACGGTGATTGAAGCCAGTATTCATCATTTCCCCAATCACCATCATAGGCATGAACCAATTCTGTTTCAGATTGAGAAACAATCAGTGAAGCATTCATTTTATTACTATAAAAATTTGTTCTTATTGAAAATGCATCGGTTTCCTGACAGTCAAATCCCTTCTGGTTGGTGTAAGTGAATAAGTCTTCATTATTATCCGGGGCCCAGGCATCATATTTATTATTCAATATTGCATTAAAATAAGTTAACATTGTATTGAAATTATTGTTGGGACTAAACTGAAGTTTCATCCGAACAATTGTTTCACTCCGTCCGTTCGTATTAGTTTTATTTAAGAATTTATTGGTTCTGAATCCATCTCCGGAACCAGATTCCATAGCAAATCGATAAGAAAAGGATTTTCCCAAGGGGATATTGATCATCCCATTTAACCTCTGAATATTCGTACGTGAGATTCAAATTTCTGGATGGGATCATTGGAACGCAAATTTATGAGTCCGGCCAAAGCATTCGGTCCATACATAGCTGATTGCGGGCCTTTAAACACTTCGATCTGTTCCATATCATATAGAGCTCCTCCCATTCCAAGTCCGCTAAAATCAATGTCATCCATGATAAATCCTACAGAGAAATTTGGCGGGCCCTCTGCAAAATAATGGCTTCTTTCTCCAATCCCTCGAATTTGAAAATATCTGGGTCGATTGGTTCCTCCTGCTGAATTCAAGTTCGAGACTCTTTCCATTATATCCTGAAAATGACCACCACCCACTCGTTTAACAGCTTCAGCATTGAGCACAGTAACACTCGAAGTGGATTTTTTAAGCGATTCATCTTTTAATCCCGCATGGACGATGATCTCTTTTACCTGAATGGTAAGCGGATTCATTTTTATCGTCATTCCGTTTTGTGCATTAGCTTTTACTTTCGAAAAACCAATATGAGAAAAGATCAATTCCGTTCCCTGTTCTAAATGTAGAATAAATTTCCCTTCATCATCCGATGACGTTCCTATATTATTTCCCGTAATATTTACACCAGATAAAGGTGTGTCTGTTTTTGAATCGAGCACAGTTCCATGAATCTGAGAATAGAGTAAAGTCATGGAGAAAAAAAACAGAATGATAAATTTCATAATTGAATCCCTACGCTGGAATTATCCGGATCAGGTTATATGGGTTTGTTCTCAGCCGTTTTGTCTGGATTAAAAACAGCACCCCTTGGCATTATAAAATTAAGATTTTCTCTTATGTTATTCCATGCAAAAAATATTCTATTTTCTCTACTAAATAATTGAGGAAAATAATGTCAAAACCGCTACCAGAAATCACAGTAAAATCAATTATTCTTGGAATTTTACTCTCCATTATACTTGCAGGAGCAAATGCCTATCTTGGACTCTTTGCCGGAATGACAGTTTCCGCATCAATCCCCGCTGCAGTTATATCTATGGGAGTTTTGTCATTGTTTAAAAAGTCCAATATATTAGAAAATAACATAGTACAGACAGCAGCATCAGCAGGGGAGTCACTTGCTGCAGGAGTGATATTTACAATTCCAGCCTTAGTGCTTTTAGGATATTGGTCAACCTTTAATTATTTTGAGGTTGCAAAAATTGCAGCTATAGGTGGTGTAATTGGTGTCCTCTTCACTGTACCACTTCGACGAGCCTTAATTATAACCGCTAAATTAAAATATCCGGAAGGTGTAGCTACAGCAGAAGTACTACGGGCTGGTGATGAAGCTAGAAAAGGCGCAAGCAAAGATGGTTCAAAAGGATTGAAAACTATTGGTATCGCAAGCTTGGTTGGCGGTGTTATGAAAATTTGTCAACAGGGATTCTCCATGTGGCACGCTGAAGTTGCTGGAGCTATTACATTTGGAAAATCTATCTTTGGAATTGGAACAGATTTATCTCCTGCATTGATTTCCGTTGGATATATTGTGGGACGGAATATTGGGATTTTAGTTGTTGCTGGTGGTCTAATATCATGGGCAGTAGCTATCCCAATCTATTCTGCAATGATTGGATTTGAAGGAGTTACTTTTGAATCCGCATTGAATATTTGGAATTCCAAAATCAGATATTTAGGAGTTGGAGCAATGGTCGTTGGTGGTATTTGGTCACTAATAAAATTGTTTAGACCTCTTCTTGAGGGTATAAAAGCTAGTCTTAATGCGGTTAAGAATCAATCTGTTGGTGGTGATGTTCCTCTAGAAGAACAGGATTTCCCTATCAATTTTGTTGGGATTGCACTGTTGGCACTTATTGTTCCAGTTTTTCTTCTTTATTTTGAAATAATAGGATCACTGATGATCGCAGGAATTTTATCTGTAGTTATGATGGTTTTTGGATTTTTATTCTCTGCAGTAGCTGCCTACATGGCTGGAGTTGTTGGCTCATCCAACAATCCAATTTCTGGTGTTACCATTGCAACTATTTTATTTTCTTCATTGCTATTATTGTTAATTCTCGGAACAGATTCCGGTGTGGGTGCTGCTGGTGCTATCATGGTAGGTGCAGTTGTCTGTTGTGCCGCTGCTATCGGAGGTGATAACCTTCAAGATCTGAAAGCGGGACATATATTAGGAGCAACACCATGGAAACAACAGGTCATGCAGATAATTGGTACGCTTTCGGCTGCCGTGGTCCTCGGATTAGTATTGGATATTCTTCACACTGCTTACACTATTGGTTCATCCACTCTTTCTGCTCCCCAAGCTACATTAATGAAATCAGTTGCTGATGGTGTTTTTACAGGTAACCTTCCATGGAACTTTATATATATGGGTGGTGTGATAGCTATTATTTTGATTTTAATTGATCTTAGGCAGGAACGTATAGGGTCTGACTTTCGAGTGCCTGTTTTAGCAGTTGCGGTGGGTATTTATTTACCCATTACTTTGACGGTGCCCATTTTTATAGGTGGTATGATCAATCATTTTGGGAAAAAAGCTGGTGGTTCTAAATCATCAGAAAAAAGAGGACTGCTCATGGCATCCGGCTTAATCACTGGTGAAGCATTGATAGGGATTCTTGTAGCTGTACCTATCTTTATTACAGGGATAAAGGATTGGTGGCCAAATTTGAGTGGTTACCAGTTATTAGGTCCCATTCTTTTTATATTTGTAGTTTACTGGCTTTATCATTCAGTCTCAAAAAAATAGGCAAATGAAAATTTCTAATGAACTTCTGAGAAAGATCCCTAAGGTTGAGCTTCACTGTCATTTAGATGGATGCCTGAATCCAGAGACCAAAGTTGATTTAGCGGAAAAACAAAATGTGTCTCTTCCCTCAACCGATTCTAATGAATTAAAAAATATTCTTTCCATTGGTGAAAAAAGGGTTTCTCTGGAAGATTATCTGGAAAAGTTTAAGATTACTCTCAGCGTTTTACAGACCCCCGAAAGCTTGGAGCGAGCGGCATTTGAACTCATCAAAGAAGTTGCAATAGAAAACGTCCGCTACATTGAAGTTCGCTATTCTCCTATACTGCACACTGAGAAAGGAATGACACCGGAAGAATCAATTGACTCTGTATTAAATGGATTGCAAAGAGGTGAGAAAGAATTCGGAGTGAAGTCGGGAATAATTATTTGTGGTATTCGCAATATCAGTCCAAAAATTTCTCTCCAACTTTCAAAATTGACATTGAAGTATAAAAACAAAGGTGTTGTTGGGTTTGACCTTGCAGGAGCAGAAGAGAATTTTCCTGCAAAGGACCACATGGAAGCGTTTTATTTTATTTTGAATAATAATTTGAATGTAACTATTCACGCAGGAGAAGCGTTTGGTCCATCATCTATTCACCAAGCTATTCACTATTGTGGTGCTCATCGCATCGGTCAAGGAACAAGGCTCAAAGAGGATCTAGACTTGATGAATTATGTTGCAGCTCACCGC
>CAZNQF010000018.1:11002-19231 GCA_964575125.1 uncultured bacterium | reverse complement strand
CCTGCCCCAGCATTTTTTGTAAAGTCCCACCATCTCCGGCCTCAGCTGAGTAGTGCCCCATCTCCCATCTAGAATAGCCCAGCCATACTTCGGCATCAGAGTCAAACCAAATGGACTCACCCCACCGAACTTTTAGCTCTGACTTAACAATTCCGTAATCTCTGACCACCCAGGTTGTGTTTTCTTCCTCCCACTCTACACCGCTTCCAATCATGGTCATATTAACGCTACGGATAATTTTAAAGCAGTCGCTAAAGGTTGTGTCAACCGCAGGACACTCAGCTATGGTAGCGGGAGCAAAATCTGACTCTGTAAAACATTGCACCCCACCTAAATCATCAACAACTCCTCTAACAGATTTCCCAGGAACGGTCACACTGTCTGAAAAAACTTGTTGGGACTTCCTTACGAAATAAATCCCCACAGATGTTGTGTCATAGTACTCCTCATTAACAACCTCTCCATCTCTAAATAATCCGTTAGATGTATGGTATAACATCTCGTCCACTGCGTTTGCCTTGTACCAGAAACCATCATCATAGCCTTCACTTGAAAAGCTCACGGATTGGTCAATTCTATCAAAAGTAAATCCGTGATATCCATAGGGCTTAAAATAGCTCGGGTGAACCAATTTATAAATATTCTCATCCATTTTAAATATGTGGTAATCATAATACCTGACATCACCAAAGGACGGGTCTGACTCAATCCACTCTGTTTTGGTAACATAATAATCAGTGGCAAGGCTTTCATCACCAACCGCTTCAATTATTTTATTATTGTATTGGGTAACCAAAGAGTCTAGATTATCAACGTAGGTTGTTTTGAGGTCCGCTCTTTCGGTCTCCTTTATTATATCATAATATTTAATATTCCATCGACTTGTAAGGGAGTCCCCAGGATAAACAGTTGTCATGGGAATTGGGTTGCTTTGGTCCTCCCAGTTAACCAGCAAAGTTTTGGGTGCTAAGTCAAATACATACAACTCATCTGACTCAATAATTCCATCTCCGTCATCATCTGTAAACTGCTCTTCGGCATCAAATATTCCAATTCCAACATCTATAAAGGTCTCCCCTACATCCCAAAGACCGTTATTATTTTCATCTTCAAACTCCTCCTCATCATCTCTATCTCCATTACAATTTCTGTCCTCAAAGGGCTCTGAATCTGAGTCGAAAAGACCATCGTCATTATTGTCAACAAAAACTTCAGCGGGGTCCCACAGACCATTACCTCTATCACAAAATCCGCTAGTGTCAGATGTTTCTATATATATTCCTACGTTTACACATGCTTCTTCAGAGGACACCATAGATTCAGTCTCTCCATCAAAGGTACCATTATCATTACAATCAGTGTTAATCCTGAAAATCAGAGAATCACCACCTAGCCGTCGCCAAGATGGGAAATAAAACTCTTTCGATATAGGCTCGCTTGAATATTCAAAATCGTATTTTTCCCATTCAGAGGCATCCACAAAAACAGCTCCCTCACCCGAATCAGGAAGAGCTTGCACAACAGAATAATAGGACACAATATCCAACTCATCAGTGAACTTTATTGTATCGCTCTGAAACAGCCAATCTGAATTATCTGGCATGTATCTTTGAAGCTCAAGAATAGGGTTAAATGACCATGTCAACTTATCTACATTTTTAAATTGAGTTGAAAACAGTGCCACGGAATCTTCTATAACTTTTCCTGCTTCGTTATAGGAAATCTCCAAATCACTATTGCACAAGGATGATGGACAATTCTCAGAGTCTAAGCTGGTTCTTTGCTCGAGCCAGGCAGGAGAATCTGAAGAAATTTTAAGGTAAGCTGACGTATCCAAATTGTTCGGGGTTTCGGATACAACTAACTGAGGATAAGTTCTGAACGATAGCTGGGTGGGTTCTTTATTGTATAATCCCAGATATCCTTCATAATCAAACCCGAACGATGCATTATTAAACAGATAAAAATCTACTTCTACATTATCATCTAAATCGTAAAAATAGTCCTGAATATGACCTGATGATCCGTTTCCAACGGTTGAATTCTCCAGAGTATTTATAAGCTCAAATTGTTCTTCTACAACGGCCTCTTCTTTGTCACAGCTTGAAAAGGAAATCCCACAAATTACTACAAGAGGAAAAACAAATATGGATTTTTTTGTCAAGTTTTGTTTCGTTGGCAAAGTAAAGTCTGTAAAAAATGTGTAAATAATGAAGCGAAATTTAATTGATTTTTTTTATTAAACAAGGGATTGAAAAAGATGGATTGCTTTTGGAATTAACGTTCCCATTACCTTTTTGATAGAACCTTATCAATAATTCCATATTTTTTTGCTTCTTCAGAATCCATAAAGAAGTTTCTATCGGTGTCCTTTTCAATTCGCTTAAGAGTTTGCCCAGTAGCTTTACTTAATATCTTATTTAAACTTTTCCGCAATCGGATAATTTCATCTGCCTGAATTTTAATATCGCTTGCCTGACCTTCAGCTCCTCCTAGTGGCTGGTGAATCATTATTCTAGAGTTGGGAAGTGCCGACCGCTTACCTTTTGTACCTCCCGCTAGCAATAGAGCTCCCATGCTAGATGCTTGCCCCATACAAATGGTAGCCACATCAGGACTGATATATTTCATTGTATCATATATTCCCAATCCCGCGGTTACAAAACCTCCAGGAGAATTAATATATAAACAGATATCCTTTTCCTTATTCTCAGCCTCTAAAAATAACAGCTGAGCAATGATAAGAGATGCAATGTTATCATCTATTGGACCTCCTAAGAATACAATCCTTTCTTTTAATAGCCTGGAATATATATCATATGCTCTCTCGCTTCTTCCTACCTGCTCGACAACAACAGGAACTAACTGTGAGACTTCTTCAGTGGTCATGTCTGTGCTCCATTTCTTTTTTTCTAAGGTCAGCAGTTTTAATTGTTTCGGTGGCGACCTTTGCAAATTGTTTTAAGTAATCAGTAATTTTTTCATCCAATAAATTATCAGCTAATTGTTTCTTGTTGCTGGGCTTTTTGTAATATTTTTTAATGTCTTTTTCTTTGTCAGGATTTTCAACGCAGCTTGTTTTAATTTTTTGTTCAACTTCTTCCGAAGTGACTGATAAATCTTGCTCTCTGATTAGCGCTTTTCGAATTACATATAATTTTAAATTACGAATAGCAGATGGACGAAACATTTCCCGAATTTTTGACTCATCTTCTATTTTTTCCCCGGATTTTTTTACATCCTCTACCAGACGGTCCAGATAGCTCTCTTCCATGGAGGTTGGATATTCAGGCTTTACATATTGAATCATTGAATCATGGAGATTTTGAGCAAATTGTTCATTGGACTTCGCTTCATATCTTAACTCAATAATTTTTCTAATTTTTTCTTTCCACTCTTCAGCGCTTGAGACATCTGGATCGACCTGCTTTACAAAGTCGTCCGTGATCTCAGGTAAAACATGACGCTCTATATTAATAGAGTTTATATTATAGTGGCTTACATTCTCACCAGATTGAAGTGTAATCCTTCTAGAGTCCTTGGGCTTTATTCCTGTTAAAATTTTGTTTGTTTCATCTGAAAAATGAGCATCTCCAACTTTTAAATATTGTTTTTCGATCTTTTTTCCGATAAGCGGATTACCCATTGAATCTGTTTCTTGCAAATCACAAAAGATATAATCACCATCCACAGCTCCATCTTCTATTGTTTGGACTTGCGTTTGAGACCTCCGGTACTCATCAATAGCATCATTCAAATCGTGGTCATCAGTTTCGTAGACCGGCTTCACAACTATCAATTTATTTTTTTTCAGTTTTGGCAGAGCAATGGTGGGCTCAATTTCAAAGGTTGCCTTAAAGGAGAAGGCTTGACCAAACTTGAAATCTACATCTGACACCTTTGCCTGATTGATAGGCTCAATATCTTTAATTTCTAACGCTTTTTTATAATAAGATTGTATGCTGTGCTCTATGAACTCTGCTTCAATTAAGGTTTGGTATTGATTTACCAATACCTGCTTTGGAACCTTTCCAGGTCGGAAGCCTGGAAGCTTTATCTTCCTGCGAAGTTTTGAAAGAGCTTTTTCATATTCTGGAGCACATTCTTCCCAGGGAACTGACATGCATAGCTCTCGACTGAAGGACCCTTTTTCGTTGACTTGTATTTCCACTTATTTCCTTAAAATGAGGGTTGGAATTTAAAACGATAACCAATTTTCTATTTGTTTATTTATAAGATATTTTTTAAGCAGATCATATTCAATGATTTAACTATTTTTAATTTCCTGATTAATTAATACCGTCCGAAATTCGTTAGAACTTATAATAATCAGGATACCAATTGCAGCTGCGAAGAAATGGCCCATTGAGAAAACCATTCCTGAGAATATGGAATAATGTTCAACTAAATAACCTGCAATTAATGAACTTAAAATAACCAAAAGCCTTGTGTACATTCCAAAAATAGTTTGAACCCTTCCCATAATCTTATTTGAAACCATTGACATCATCACAGTTCTAACTGTTATTCGAGCTGAATTATTTGTCATACCCATAATCAAATAAGCACATGCTGCTAGCCACAGTGTTGGCAATATAGGAGCAACTATACACGTAAAACCTGCGGTGACAAAGCATGTTAAAAGAAAATTTTGTTTTTTCATTCTCGAAACTATATAGCCGGACGTTATCGTTGATAACAGTGCTCCAACTCCATAGAATCCATCCATTACGCCATAGCCCCATGAACCTGCATTAAAAATAATTTTTGAAATAGAAATAGTTAGAACTGTTAATGAACCCCAAATAGCAACATCAGCCAAAATAGATGTTAGTCCAAAAACAAGTAACCCTTTTTCTTTCTTCAAAAAGGTAAATCCTATTGATAGTGCTTTAAGAATTTTTTCTGACTCCTGATGGTCTTTGTTGTAAATAAAAGGCGCACTCATTATAAAAATTGCTGATAAAAAATAAGTGACCACGTTTATAGATAAGGCAAATGTCACTCCATAGGCATGGACAACCAATCCTCCCAATCCCGCACCCAAAATTGATCCAACTTGATAACTTGCAGATAGCAGAGCGTTTGCATTAAAATAATCCTCATCACTCACCAATTCTTGTACAAATGCCGTTGCTGTGGGCCAAAACAAAGAGTTTCCAATTCCCAATAAAAACACAGTCATAAATAAATAGATTAGTGAGAACTCGATATTGAATAATAGAAAAACAAAACCACTGAGAACTATCATTCTAAAAACATCAAGGATGACCAATAGCCACTTCCGGTTCATCTTATCAATTATAACACCTGTAAACAGCGAAATCATAAGCCCGGGAAGGGTAGCTGCGGCCATTATCTGTCCCAAAAGAACTTCAGCGCCGGTTTTCTCAAGCACCAGCCAACTGAATCCAATTAGGTTAAATCCAAAACCGACCAGAGAAATAGTGTTCCCAATAAAAAAAAGGAGAAAGGTAGGTTGTTTTAAAATGGATAACATAAAAAAATAATTATTTAATAAATCTGAATGTTTATTTTATATTGTAAAATATTAATATCTTAGTGACAAACAACTTAGCCCTCCATCAATCTTCTGAAACTCAGATACATCAATGGTCCGAACCGAAAAACCAGCATTCTCAACTTTGCTCTCTGTCTGTGGAAATCCTTTTGCTAGAACTACTGTCCCATTTATAGAAATAGAATTTGCTGAATATCCTTCTCCGGTCGCCGTTTCAATTAAATTAAACCCACTAAAATAATCAATATCTATAGAATTGGAATTAATTAAAATGTGGTTATTTCCCAAATAAGATACTGAAGATTTTAAATGTAATCCTTCGTTAACAGGAATGATTGAACCAGTTTTTCTGTATGTGTGCAAAATCTTCAATAATTGTTCTGATCCAGCTTTGTTTGTGCGTTCAGAAAGGCCAATATAGTAGTGACCTTTCACTTCTAATACATCCCCACCATCCAGAGTTCCAGGACTTTCAACCCTTTCAATTTTACTAAATATTTCTTTAAATAGTTTTTCAACAAGAATAATTTCACCTTCTCTTGATTTAGCACCAGGATTACACAAGATTGGAACAGATGAAACGAAGACCGTGGTATCTTCAATAAAAGTTGAATCAGGGTGATTTGCATCCGATGGAAGTTCAGTGATATTCAACCCCAAATCCTTTAGGAGATTTATATAATTCGTGTGCTGAGTGAGAGCACTCCCAAAGTTCGGTGTTCCTAAATTTTGAGTTGTGATTCCGTAAATAAAATTTTTGCAGGGGGTACAAACAATGGCATGGGTTAAATTCATTTGAAAGTTATGTTTGCAAAAGTTCTATCAATCCTTTAACAAAAATTAAAGAATCATCTTAATTATTTTTTAGACAGATCCACCAACTGAATTTTTGCGTCTTTTGCTAATTTATCAATCCTTTTATCTCTATAGAACTCCCCAAAATAAATTGCGGTAATTCCTGCATTCGCTATAATTTTGAAACAATCATAGCAGGGAGAAGCAGTTACATAGATTTCAGATTCTCCTATGCGAACCCCATTTCTAGCTGCCTGTACTACTGCATTCGCTTCCGCGTGGATGGTTCGAACACAGTGCCCGCTTTCCATCTCATGTCCAATTTCATCGCAATGGGACATTCCCCTAACGCTGCCATTATATCCAGTTGATAAAATTGTTTTACCTCTTACAATTACTGCGCCCACATGCTTTCGGTCACATGTTGAGCGGGTAGCTACTTCCCTTGCAATATTCATGAAGTATTGTTCCCAAGAAACTCTATCTGTCATGATAAAACTTCCGAGATTGATTTTTGTTTTGGTTTGAAACTTTTATTGGGATTCCCCCTAAGAAGTTCAACCGTATTTTTTAATGACCGGGTAAATAATTCAATTTCTTCTGGAGTATTACTCACCGCAAAGCTTATCCTTGCGGTAGCAGATACTCCAAAATGATTCATAAGCAGTTGGGCGCAATGATGACCAACGCGAAATGCAATATTATCTTCATTCATGATTGTTGCTAGATCGTGAGGATGAGTTTCCTCCACAATAAAACTGATGACATTTTCACATGGATCACCCGAGTGAAATAGATGAATTCCGGGAATTTTATTCAAAGACTCCAATGCAATTTTAGTTAATTGAGTTAGGTGCCTTTCTATTACTTGCAATCCAATGTCATATACAAAGTCCACTGCCGAGCCTAATCCAACAACCTGAGCTATGTTTGGGGTTCCCGCTTCAAATTTCCAGGGTGGGTCGTTCCACGTAGTATTTTTAAGGGTTACCTTGTCAATCATCTCACCACCGCCCTGATAGGGTTCCATTACTTCCAATAATTTTTTGTTTCCATACAAAATCCCTACCCCTGTCGGACCATACATTTTATGACCTGAAAATGCTAAAAAATCACAATTCAACTTAGCTACATCTATAGGTAAATGGGATACAGACTGAGCAGCATCAACAAGCAATACTGCATTTGAATCTTTCATCCTTTTTGAAATGTTTTCAATTGGAT
This sequence comes from uncultured bacterium, assembly GCA_964575125.1. GTDB lineage: Bacteria > Fidelibacterota > Marinisomatia > Marinisomatales > AB-629-J13 > AB-629-J13. The sequence continues at coordinate 11,691 of CAZNQF010000018.1, read as the reverse complement.
TCACAATTCCAGTAACATTAGATTGGTGAGCTAAGGCAACTATTTTTGTCCTCTCAGAAAAAAGCATATCAAAAGATTCCATATCTAATCTATGATCCTCTGTTAGATGTATGGCTTTCAAAACCGCCTTTTTACGCTTTGCAAGCAATTGCCATGGAACTATGTTTGAAAGATGTTCCATCTCGGAGATTAGGATTTCATCGCCTTCTTGAATATGTATATTACCCCACGCATTTGCAACAAGATTTATAGCCTCTGTCGTTCCTTTTGTATAAATTATTGATGACGGATCTTCTGCCGAAATAAAATCAGCGATTTTCTCTCGAACACCCTCATATGCTTCGGTAGATCTTTGACCTAAGGAATACAAACCTCGATGGACATTCGCATTGGAATTTTCATAATAGTTTCGGATTGAATCCAAAACCATTATTGGTTTTTGTGTTGTTGATGCATTATCTAAATAAACCAAATTCTTATTAGAATCTGAATGAAAAATTGGAAACATTTTTCTTATGTTGTTCACAATTATAGCATCCCCAACTGTAATCGTGCAGATTCAGATACCATATCCATATTCCATTGAGGTTCCCAGACTAGCTCAACATTGGCAATATCAACACTGGGAATGGCCTCCACCTTTCGCTACGCGTCATCTGCGATCACTGGCCCCATCCCACAGCCTGGTG
>CAZNQF010000018.1:0-10992 GCA_964575125.1 uncultured bacterium | reverse complement strand
TAATTCCCAAACTTTACAATCATAGATTAATCCTAAATCAACAATATTAACAGGAATTTCCGGATCATAACATGTCTTCATCTGGTCCCAAACCAATTGTTCATGAAAAGGCTGTTCGGGATTTATACTTGATTCTTCGATTTCTTTCTTTTTCAATCCTAAGGCATCAGCACTGTCAGAATCAATTTGAGCCAGATTACCCTGAATCATAAGAGTAAAACTTCCGCCCAATGCTTGAGTAATTCTGACCAATTCGCCTTTTTTTAGTGTAATTTTGTCACCGGACGGAACCAAATTCGCGTCAACATCTCTTTTTAGTCTTATCTCTTCGTTTCCATCCATTTTATATCCTTTTTAATTTTTTCAAGAGCTGAGCTCAGCCCATTAGTTCTTTGACTTGTTATCGCACCATTTAATCCCACTGCATTTAACAAATTTTTTCCGTCAATTAAGTTAATATTTTCAAATGTCTCCCCTTCGCAAATATTTTCCACAATACTTAATAGCCCTTTAACTATGAGGGCGTCTGAATCTGTTTGAAAAGAATAGGTTTTATTATCTATTTGCTTTGTTACTACCCAGGCCTGCGATGTACATCCAAAAATTTTATGATTTTCAATTCTTTCCTCATGCATTAACCCGATAGATTTTTTCCCCATATCGATTAATTGAATATATTTATCTTTAGGGTCATCAAATAATTTAAGCATGTCTCTAAGGTCATTGATTTTCTGCGGAATGGTCATGACCTTACCCATGATTCGAACAGAGATAGTATATGGTCATAAATGGGTTTATTCTTTATTAGATTGATCTTTTCCATTGCAAATCCTCTCACTAAGAGTTGTTTCGACAGCTGAATGTCTAACCCTCTTGAACGAAGATAAAAAATTGCCTCTTGGTCTAACTCCCCAGATGTGGAGGAATGAGCACATTTTACATCATCGGCATTAATTTCCAACTGCGGATTGGAATTCATCACTGCTTTTTCTGATAGAAGTAGATTTTTACTGGACTGTTTTGCATCCGTTTTTTGTGCATCTTTTCTAACTACAACCCTACCACTAAAAACACCGGAAGAACGATCCTTAAGAATAGCTTTAAAATTTTGAGAACTGGTACAATTTTGAGATATGTGTTCAGTAATTATATGATTATCAATTTGACTTTTACTATCTGATAGTGTCAATCCATTTAAGAAACACTCAGCTCCCTTGCCTTTTAATTCACAATGTAAATTGGTTCTGCCAAACCTACTTCCATTTGTAAACTGGAAAAAATTATATTGGCTATCTTTTTCTTGAGAAACTTTTAGATTTTCTATATTGATAGTTCCGCTTGAGTTTGTTTGAATTCGGATGTGATCAAGAGATACATTGGGTGCCAAGCTAACAAATACAGATTCATTTTGAAAATAGGATGATGCCTCTCCTACATGATGTTCTACAAATGTCAGAGATGATGATTGCCCCAGCTCTATATCAATCCGGGGGTTTGTCATAACAGCTTTTTCACCATTTGATACAAAAAGAAATCTAATGGGTTTTTTGACAATTGTATTTGGTTCAACTAAAATACAAAACCCACTATCCATTAGTGCTGTATTAAGGAAATCAAAAGGAGAATATTCCGCACAAACCATACTTTTATTATTTCGTTCAAAATATTCGATTCCATTTAATAAGCGAACTCCCTCTGGAACAGATGAAATATCTTTTTGGTAGTGGCCATTATAAAACACAACTGTATCGACACCCTCCATTTTATATTTTTCCAAATTGATCGGTTTTGTGGGAGCATCTCTTATATCTGAAATATAATATTTTTTATTTTTGAGTTCAGATAAATTGGTGAACCTCCAATCCTCCCATTTTTGAGTTGGAAGTCCCATATCCATAAACCTAGAAAATGCTTTTTCCCTTACCGGATGAATCTCGGATGAAAAATAATCTCTCTTCATTATTTTTTCAAACTCTGTTTGAAAATGTGAAGGTATCATGATTCTAACCAGCCATAACCCTTTTGCTCTAAAAGCTCTGCCAAATCAGGTCCCCCTGTCTTGACAATTTTACCATTTAATAATATGTGAACTTTATCTGGTTTTACATAATGTAATAGGCGTGGATAATGTGTGATAATTACAAATGATTTTTCTGAAGATCTATAGCTCTTGATTCCGTTTGAAACGATTTTTAATGCATCAATGTCTAAACCAGAATCAGTTTCATCCAATATTGCTAAATCTGGCTCAAGCATTAAGAGTTGAAGAATCTCATTTCGTTTTTTTTCTCCACCAGAAAATCCATCATTGACTGCTCTTTTAATAAAGCTAATATCCAAGTCTACCAGTGGTAATTTTTCTTTTATTTTTTGTAAAAAAGTAGCTGCATCTAGCTCATTCTGTCCTAAATATCTTCTCTTCGCATTAACAGCTTCCTTTAAAAAATAGGTAATATTTACACCTGGAATTGCAACCGGATACTGGAACGAGAGAAATATCCCCTCCAATGCTCTTTGCTCAGTGGACTTTTCAAACAGATCCTCTCCCTTGTATAAAATAGTTCCACTGGAAATTTCAGCAGTCTCCTTTCCTGAAATTACATTTGCCAAGGTGCTTTTTCCTGAACCATTTCTCCCCATGATCGCATGAACTTCACCAGGTTTCACATCTAGATTAATTCCCTGTAAAATTTCCTTTTCACCAATTGAACATTTCAGATTTTTAATAGTCAACATCATATTATTAGATTAGATAACAGGATTGTAGGTCACCCAACACTCCCCTCAAGGCTGACCTCCATTAGCTTATTTGCCTCCACAGCAAACTCCATTGGCAGTTTTGCAAAAACATCTTTGCAAAACCCATTAACAATTAATGATACAGCATTTTCTTCCGAGATTCCTCTTTGATAGCAATAACATATCTGGTCCTCCCCGATATTAGAGGTTGTGGCCTCATGTTCCATTTGAGCTGTGGGATTTCGAACATCTATATAAGGAAAGGTATGGGCCCCACATTCACTTCCGATTAGGATTGAATCACACTGTGAATAATTTCTGGAATTTTCAGCATTTTTCATAATTTTCACTTCCCCCCTATATGTATTGTGGCTTTTTCCAGCTGATATTCCTTTCGAAATAATTGTACTGGACGTGTTCTTTCCTATATGAATCATTTTTGTTCCTGTATCTGCTTGTTGATAATTATTTGTCATCGCAACTGAATAAAATTCCCCCGTTGAGTTATCTCCTTTTAATATTACGCTAGGATATTTCCAGGTCAGAGCGGAACCAGTTTCTACCTGAGTCCAAGATATCTTCGAATTTTGCTCCAAACAAATACCCCTTTTTGTAACAAAATTGTAGATACCTCCCTTTCCATTTTCATCACCCGGATACCAATTTTGTACAGTAGAATATTTTATGTTTGCATCTTTGTGTGCTACAAGCTCTACTACCGCAGCATGGAGCTGATTTTCATCCCTCATAGGTGCTGTGCACCCCTCTAAATAACTCACATAGCTTCCCTCTTCAGCAATAATTAAGGTCCTTTCAAATTGTCCCGTTTTTGCTGCATTAATCCTGAAATATGTAGATAATTCCATCGGACATCGAACTCCCTTTGGAATATATACAAACGAGCCATCACTGAATACAGCAGAATTCAAGGCAGCATAAAAATTATCAGTGCGAGGGACCACACTTCCAATGTATTTACGTACCAACTCCGGGTGAGATTGCACTGCTTCTGAAAATGAACAAAAAATGATTCCATGCGACGCTAATTCTTTTTTAAATGTAGTAGTTACCGAGACACTATCAAAAACTGCGTCCACCGCAACCCCTGCCAACATTTTTTGTTCATCAAGGGGAATCCCTAATTTATTGTACGTATCTAACAATTGAGGGTCAACTTCATCCAAACTTTTTAATTCTTTCTTTTTTTTTGGAGCAGCATAATAAATGATATCCTGAAAATCAATTGGATTATATTTTAACTTTGCCCATTTTGGCTCCGACATTTGCTTCCAAAGCTTATATGCTTTTAATCTCCAATTCAATAACCAATCTGGTTCATTTTTTTTCTTAGAAATAAATCTTATAACATCTTCACTTAGGCCAGGGGGTAATGTATCCTGTTCAATATCGGTTACAAATCCATATTGATAATCCTGATCAATTTTTTTATCTATTATTTCACGGGACTGACTCATATTTTCAACTGCTTTGTCCAAATGACACTTTTTCAGAAATATCTGCTAGGGTAATATTTTTCAATACATCAATAATAGCATTATTCACCTTATGTATGGGATTTTTAATATTACATGTTTCCAGCTGAGTGCATTCTGAATCAATGGAACAATCTATTATTCCAACAGGACCTTCAAGAATATTAATTAATTTTTTCATTGATAATTTTTCCGGTAGAATATTTAATGTATATCCACCGTGAGGCCCCTGAAAAGCATGAATAATACCAGCTCTGCTTAAATTTTGTAAAACTTTAGACAACAATGGTAGCGGAATGTTATACAATTGGGAGATATCCTTTGCGCTTGAGCATTCATTTTTCTTTTTTCTTTGCATATATCTCAATGCAATGAGTGCATATTCTACTTTTCTTGTTAGTTTTAACATATATAAGACTAAAATTGTCGTATTAATTTATATAAAAAAATCAATTGTAATACTAAATATTTAAATTGACCAAATGGTCTAATTCAAAGGGGGATATTGATTATAATCCGGTCTCTCCAACCGTCTTTCTTACAGCTGCCAACGTTTGACTTAGCTCCTGCTTTTCATCATCCTGTAAATCAAATTCAAGAATGCGCTCCACGCCACCGGCACCAATAACAGAGGGAACACCAATAAAATATCCGTCAACTCCAAATTCACCCTCACAAAAAGAGGCACAAGGAATCACTCGTTTTTTATCTCTCAAAAAAGATTCTGCCATTTCAATGGCGGACTGGGCCGGTGCATAAAAAGCGGAGCCGTTACCAAACAGTTTTACAATCTCTCCGCCAGCAAAGCGAGTACGATGTTCAATCTCATCTAATCGATCTTTTGAAATTAAATTTGTCACCGGAACGCCCCCTATGGTTGCCAATCTCGAGATTGGAACCATCGTGTCACCGTGACCACCTAAAACCATACAAGAGACATCCTGAACAGAGCACCCCGTTTCCATAGCAATAAATGTACGAAATCTTGCGCTGTCCAACGCTCCAGCCATACCAACTACCCTATTTTTAGAAAATCCTGAAATTTTATAAAAAGCATATACCATCGCATCCAAGGGATTAGATATAACAATTACAAATGCATTTGGTGCTTGGTTTTTTATGTTCCCAGCTACATCTTTCATAATTCCCAAGTTAATTCCCAAGAGATCTTCCCTGTTCATCCCCGGTTTCCTTGGAATTCCCGCTGTAATAATAAAAACATCTGCATCTTTGACATCTTCCCAATTGGATGTTCCTGAGATTTTTGAGTCAAACCCATCATGAGGGCGAAGCTGCATCAAATCTAATGCTTTTCCCTTTACCATTCCTTCTGCTTTGGGAATATCAAATATCATAATATCACCTAGTTCTTTTTGTGCAGCTAAAAGAGCAATGTTTCAACAAATTTGTCACCCTCCGATTAGTGCAATTTTTTTTCTGCTCATAAAGGTCCTCGTTCTATTTTATACATGTGAGTTTGGGTCTACACTATTTTTTATCCAATCCGCTGTAATAGATTTTGGTCGAATTAATGGAAGCACCAGCGCTCTGCTTAATACCAATTGAGAAACTAACCCCAGTGTTCTTGAAACACTGAACGGAATAGTATAATAATTAAATTCGGTGATGCCAAAATGATAAAGCAGCGCACCTGATACCGCATCAACATTGGGCCAAGGATTTTTTGCCTTTCCCTGCTTAGACAGCGCTTCGGGCACAACCTTAAATAATTCCTGAACGATATGAAAGATTGAATCGTTTTGAATATTATTTTCTCCAAACTCCATCAGTCCGATAAATCGCGGATCTGGGCACCTAAGTACAGCATGTCCGTACCCGGGAATTACCTTCCCTTGCTTTAGCCAGCTTTCGCAAAACTCTTGTAGCTCTTCCGTAGTGGGATTGGACTCAAAGTGTTTCTTAATCTCTAAAACGAATCGCAGGCTCTCCTGATTAGCTCTTCCGTGAAGCGGACCTGCAAGAGCATTTAAACCCGCAGAAACAGAATAATAAATATCAGACAAGGTTGACGATACAACTAGGGAGGTGAATGTACTTGCATTACCTCCTTCATGATCACAGTGAAGTGTAAGGTAAAGTCGCATGAGATTTTTTATTCGTTCATCCGCTTCTGAGAGTCCAAGCATGTGGCCATAATTTGCGCCCCAATCCAAAGAGTTGTCAGGATCAATTGGGTCTCCCTTTTCAAATCTCATTCTATAAATCCCAGCAGCAAGAACAGGAATTTTTGCAATTAATGCAATACCATCCTCTAAATAGGATTCCCATTGATCCTGCTTACGAACTCCTTCTGAATATTTTGTTTTAAACTTAGACTCCCCCTGTAAAGCTAAAATTGATACATCAAGCATGGTCATTGGATGTGCGTCGGAAGGCATTGATCTCAAAACATTCCACACATATACCGGGATCTGGTTGCTCTGGCTAATTTGATGTTGTAAATCCTCTAGATCCTCCGCACTCGGCAGCTCTCCCGTAATTAAAAGAAAAAACATCTCTTCCGGTAGAATATGTTTTATATCTAATAATGGTCTCCCTCTAATTATAAGACCTGTCTCTGGGGACACAGAGGACGTATCACAGATGAGGCTTTTTATCCCCCTCATCCCTGCATAGGCATGGGACACAGATACCTCACTAATAACCGCGTCTCCTTTTTCATGAATTAGATCTAAAGCTTCATTGCGCCATACAGGAATTTTTTCAGATAATATTTTTAACAAATCAGACATTATTTTAAATGAATAAAATTTTAGTTTATTCTATAATTGATAGACTCAAGTTTAAAAAAATATACAGACAACCTCTTACAAATTTCTGATGTTAAACAATAACAAATTATGATATATTGTAATATAAAAAGGTTTAGATAACAACTATCCGATTCTCACCCTTTTCAGTTATTTCTCCAATTATTGAGACCTCCATATCTGATTCATTTTTTAACCTAGTGACAAACTTTTCAGCATTTTTTACTGATAGGGATACCAGGAGACCTCCTGATGTTTGTGCATCCGCAAGAATAATTTTTTCTGTCTCAGATAATCTCCCGGAAAATTTTGTGAATTTTTGACATGTCTCCAAATTTCGTTTCGAACCTCCAGGAATATAACCGCTTAAAACCATACTCGTAATACCTGCTATCTTGGGAATATTTGAATAGTTTATTTTAGCTGAGACATCGCTCCCTTCACATATCTCTGACAGATGACCTAGAAGTCCATATCCAGTAATATCCGTTGCAGAGTGTACCTCAAAATTAACCATGGTCTCTGCTGCTACTTTATTCAGTGTGATCATTACCTTGACCGCTTCATTGATTAAAGATTCTTTTGCATTCCCCTTTTTTATTGCGGTAGCAATAATTCCTGTGCCAAGAGGTTTAGTAAGAACTAAAACATCACCAATCTTTGCTCCTTTATTAGAAACAATCTTATCTTTATTTACCTCTCCAGTTACAACTAATCCATATTTTGGTTCCCTATCATCAATAGAGTGTCCCCCAACAATCGAAATTCCCGCTTCTTTTGCCTTATCTGCTCCTCCCTGTAGAATCTCTGTAAGCATAGATTTTGGCAGCTCTTTGATAGGAAAACCGACAACGTTTAGCGCAAACAAAGGTTTCCCCCCCATTGCATAGATATCTGAAAGGGAGTTTGCTGCTGCAATCTGTCCAAACTGATAGGGGTCATCCACAATGGGCGTAAAAAAATCCACTGTTTGCAAAATATATCTGTCTCCCTCAAGGCGCACTGCGGCAGCATCGTCAGCTCCTTCAAAGCCAATGATTACTCTTTTGTCTTTGTGCAAATTCAAATTACCCAGAACCTGAGCAAGGTCTTCTGACCCTATTTTGCAGGCTCAGCCGGAACCGTGGCTCAGAGTGGTTAATCTAATTTTTTGTTCTTCCATAATACAAATTTAATGCGAAAATTCACTATCTAGTGATTTTTTTTCTACCACCCAAAATAATTAATTGGGCGTAACTTTCAAGTAAGTAAATCAAAATAAATGAAACATAATCCTATAATAGCAATTGTTGGTAAACCCAACGTAGGCAAATCTACCCTTTTTAATCGATTAATGAAAAAAAGAAAAGCAATCGTTGGCGCTACAGAGGGAATTACTCGGGACAGAAATTACGGAAACGTGGAATGGGCCGGAAGGGAATTAACATTTATAGATACCGGCGGATATATCCCCACAGATATTGATCTTTTTAATTCTTCTGTCAGAAAACAGGCTCAATTGGCGATCGGAGAAGCAGACCTGATCTTATTTATGGTAAATGGACGAGAGGAACCTTCGTCATCTGACCTGGGATTAACTCAATTTGTTCGAGAATCAAATAAACCTGTTATTCTAGTGGTAAACAAATGTGATTCATTAAAACAGGATGAACAGGTGTTTTTATATTACGAACTTGGTATGGATGTGGTTCTCCCTATTTCTGCATTGACCGGACGATTAGTTGGAGACCTATTGGACACCGTGTCCGAACAGTTGGGAGTGCCAGATATAGCCGAAACAAAAGAGGATCAAGCTCTAAGATTAGCGATCGTCGGAATGCCAAACGTGGGAAAGTCATCACTCACAAACGCCCTGCTACAGCGTGAACAAACAATCGTAACACCGGTCGCTGGCACAACAAGAGATTCAATTGATACGACCCTGAGATGGTACGGAAAAGAAATTATATTGATTGATACCGCTGGGCTCAGAAAAAAATCAAAATTAAATGATAGTATTGAATATTACAGCAACATTCGCACTCATCAATCAATTAGCCGTGCAGATGTGGTGATGGTTGTTATAGATGCAAAAAAAACTTTTGGCAAACAGGATAAATCTATTGCTGATTATGTTATCCAAAATGGTAAAGGATTGATCTTGCTAATCAATAAATGGGATTTGGTAGACAAAGAATCCAACACATTGAGCGAATTTAAAAAAGATATGACCTCTTCCTTTCCTGCGCTGAATAATTACCCCATGCTCTTTATATCTGCGCTAACAAAACAAAGGATTTCAAAGATTATGGATCTTGCATGGAATATCTATACAAACAGTAAACAAAAGGTTAAAACAAAAGATCTAAATAAATGGATGGAAAAAATAAACCAAAGAAGCCAACCTGTAACAAAATCGGGTAGATTAATTAAAATCAAATTTGTAACCCAGATTCTCACTCAACCTCCTACATTTATTTTTTATTGCAACTTCCCGAGAAAAATTCCGGTAGAATATAAACGGTACCTAGAAAACAGGTTCAGAGAAATCTATCCATTTGAGGGAATACCACTGAAGTTTTCCTTCAGACAAAAATGATTTATGTACCACTAAAATCATTTGAAGCAAGCTACAAGGATAAGCGCTCCACATTTATAGGGCCATCAATCCTATAAAAACACAAAAAGAAACAGAAAAAATCATAAGACAGTGTCAAAAAAATATTTTCGGCTACAAAAGGAGAGGAAACATTCAAATTAAAAAAAGGGGCGAAATAACCAACCATAGGAGGTCTTAGGTGGGTAATTTAATTTGGCAAGCACTGTTCGCCCCTATCTATTATTCCTTACGATTTTTATAATGAAAAGTTTCATTAATTTTTAGTGCTCCCATGAAGAAAATATTTTATTTCTTTCTTATCCTGACTTTTTGTTCGCTACAGTGCACTAAGAAAAGTGAGTCCAAGATTACTTTTGCATTTTGGAATGTGGAAAACCTTTTCGACCTTGAAAATAATCCACATACAAATGATGATGAGTTTTCTTTGGGAGGTAAAAAAGCCTGTACCCAAGAGATACTTGATCTGAAAATCATGCGATTGAAAGAGGTCATTGATGAAATTGATGCAGATATATTTGGACTCTGTGAAGTGGAAAATAAAACAGTCTGTGAGACACTCAACGCATCACTCACAGACCATCAGTACAAAATTATCCACTATGATTCACCGGACAAAAGAGGAATTGATAATGTGTTATTTTATGATCCTATGAAAATTGAGATTTTAGTATCTGAAGCTATTCCGGTTATCCTAAATCGAGGTGGTAAAACACGGGATATATTATATGTAAAAGGAATCATCTCAGGAAATGAAATTCATATTTTTGTTAATCACTGGCCCTCAAATTATGGAGGGAAGTCCAAGTCAATTCCTAAGCGGGCGAAAGCTGCAGCCACATTAAAAAACAGGATAGAAGGAATTTTGGCCACAAATTCTAAGGCAGAGATAATTGTTATGGGAGACCTAAATGAGAATCCAACTGATGTGAATGTTTATGGTATTTTAAAATCAACCACTGAGCGGTCCGCTGCAATCTATCCAGAACGAAATCTGTACAATATGATGTCGAATCTTATAGGGACGGAAAAAACGGGCACCTATGTTTACCGGGGTGAGGAGCTTTTTTACGATCAGATTCTTGTAAGTCCAGGACTTTTAGACAACGTAGGCCTCGTACTTGAATCAGAAACGTGTCAAATTCATGACCTTCCAAAATATCGCCAGCAGGAAGGTAAATACGCCCACTATCCCTTTCGATTTTGGGCAGGGAACAGATTATTAAGTGGTTACTCAGACCATCTCGCGGTCCATACAAAAATAATTGTGAAGTAGTATTGCATAGAAATTATGAATTACCTAACTTTGCCGGCGTTTTTTATTGAAAATAAATCGATCGCGGGGTAGAGCAGTCTGGTAGCTCGTCGGGCTCATAACCCGGAGGTCACAGGT
>CAZNQF010000017.1:15408-19419 GCA_964575125.1 uncultured bacterium | reverse complement strand
GACCGCCTCGGCCTGTATAAGATCCATTTTTCCGTTTAAAAAGGCCCTTTTTGTGAACTCTCCCGGTTCGGCAACTCTCGACCCTCGAGAGCAACACAAAGAAACTATTTTATTTACAATAGAGGGGTTTCCGTGGCATGAAATTTCAACAACATCTTCTCCGGTGTACGAGTGCGGTTTTTTAAAAAAAAGAATAACAACATCATCAAGGTGGGTGTTTTTATCAAAAAAAAGGTGGGCAAACGCTGCTTTTTTATGTTTTAGGTTTAGTTTTTTTCTTTTTTGTTTTTTTAAAAAAGATAAAACTATATTTTTTGACTTAGGGCCGCTTATTCTGACAACGGAAATTCCCCCATAACCGTGTGGGGTTGCGGGGGCCACAATAGTATCTGGAAAAATCATTTTTTCTGATTTTTTATAGAAGGAGAGGGCGTAAGATATTTTTGTTGCAAAATTGTAAGAACATTAAACAACGTATAATAAAGATTTAAACCAGAAGAGAACCCGTTAAACAGTAGAACCATAAACCCAGACATAAAGTATGCCATAAATTTTTGTTGTCCGGAGGTCTGAGAGGGCATCATTTTTTGTTGAAAAACCATCGTTATTCCCATTAAAACAGGTAACACGGCAACTCCACTTCCATACAAAGGAATGCTAAAAGGAAGAGTTAAAACAACGTCAGGAGAGGAGAGGTCTGTAATCCAAAGGACAAAGTGGGCACCCCTTAGTTCTATTGTAGATCTAAAAACTTGAAAAAGGGAAAAAAGGAGGGGCATTTGAATTAATATAGGGAGACACCCGCCAAGGGGGTTTACCCCCCGCTCTTTATACAAAGACATGGTTGCCTGGTTTAGTTTTTGGGGGTTGTTTTTGTGTTTTTCTTTCAGAATAGAAATTTCTGGCTGAAGAGCCTGCATTTCTTTTGTTGATTGATGACTTTTTTTTGTTAAAGGATAAACAAGGATTTTCACGAAAATCGAAAACAAAATTAGAACAAGGCCATAGTTTGGAATCCAGGTATATAGAGATTTTAACACCCAAAGAACGCCCTTGCTAATGGGCTGTATGGGAGCCCAGCCAAAGTTCATAATGCTAGGGACACCGGGATTAAACTTTTTTACCTCGTCATACTCGAGGGGCCCCAAATAAAGAGAAACATAAGACGCTAGACCCTTATCTAAACCAAGGGCCATTCCATACGAGGGAAAGACAGTTTTCCCAAGGGTGTTGTCTTTAAGCTCAACCCAGCACTCTTCGACTTTTTTTTCAGGAAACAAAATAGAAGTAAAATATTTTGACCGCACAGCCATCCAGTCGGTTTTTCCTCTAACAATATTATTTTGCAATGATTTTTTTTCGTTAATGTCTGGAGCAACCTTGTTAAAGCTATAACTATCTCCCGCCTGATAAACAAACCCATCAAAATAAGTGATTTCGTCTTGTTCGTTTTTTTCTGTTCCAGGAAGTCCCCCGGCCCAACCGAAGGAATATGTGTCGCCTGAGATATAATCCGAAATGTTGGTTAAATCTAGAAAAACCTTAACAACGTATGAATCAGGATAAAACTCTAGAGACTTGTAAATAGTCTTCCCGTTATATAGGGAAGAAAAGGTAAGTTTGTGTGGAGAGTCAAAAAGAACAACAGAATCACTCTCCTGTTCTAACTTCCAGGCACCCCCAACCCTTACCTCTTCACCGTAAAAATCAAGAAAGGAGATAAAAAGGTTTTCTTTGTTATTGAAAAAAGCCAAATCAACAAAAGAGGAGTCGTCTTTTAAAAAGTTTTTTAGTTTAAAGCTTTTTATAGAGCCCCCAAGGCGGTTTGATATTGTTGCTATATATAAGGGAGACTCTATGGTGATGTGTTTTTCTTCTATATCTACGTCATGTTTGTGGCTTTCATTGTTTAAAACAGCCCTTTTTTGGTAAGGTTCGGTGGCTATTGTTTCTTCTTCTTTTTCTTCCGGGGGAGGAGAAATTAACTGAAAATAGTATGGAGTTATTAACAGCACAAGCGCTATTAATAAAAGAGCTAAAAGATTATGTCTGTCCATGGTTATATAGGATCGTGTCCGCCAGGATGAAAGGGGTGGCACTTAGACAGGCGTTTAAAAATTAAACAAAAGGCAACGCGGCTTTTGTGTTTTTTTATAGCCCCTAACGCATAGGCAGAACAAGAGGGGGAAAAACGACAGGTAGGGCCTAAAATGGGAGAAAAAACATATTTATAAATTAAAATTAGCGTCCTTAAAGTATGGAAAATAATTTTATTAACTATTTTACCACAGGCTGTAAAAACCACAGAGCTAAACAGTCAGCGCTTTCCGTCCGGATCTGCGACGATTGGACAAAACTCGCCTGCCGGCCTTTGTAGACATTCTATTTCTAAAGCCGTGAGTTCTTTTCCTCTTTTTGTTTCGAGGTTGGTATGTCCTTTTCATTAAAAATACTCCTATTTATTTAGCCTAGAAAACTACATAAATAACATATAATAAGGCAAAAAATATTCTTTAAAAAAAAACACACAATAATAACACATCAAAATAGGAAAACATTAAATATTAGTATTAATTTTTAGACAGAACAAGAGAGGAGCTTTTGTGGAAAACTTGTGGATAATAAAAAAATGAAAAGAACAAATTGGAAAATTATTAAAAAAGCATTAAAAGGCGCAACCCCAGAACATGCTTACAATACATGGATATCTCCAATAAAAGAGGTAGCAATTAATGAAAAAAATATAATTCTAGAGGTACCAAACCAATTCTTTTTTGAGTGGATAGATACACACTATAGAGATATTATAAATAAAAAAGTATCTGAAAATTACGGAAAAAATTTAAAAGTAAAGTTTACCGTTTCAACAGAAGACAGAAAAGTTATTAATATTAACCGAAAAGAACATACCAACCTTTCTTATCGTCAAGAGAAAACTATACACATAAATAAAAACCAAAAATTTTCTAATTTTATTGAAGGAGGAAACAGCCAGTTTGCAAAAGCTGCAGCACTTTCTGTTGCCGAAAACCCTGGTGGGTCTAATTATAATCCATTAATTATTTATGGTGGCGTTGGACTGGGGAAGACGCACCTATTACATGCTATAGGAAATTTTGTTTTATTGAACAAAAAAAACAAAAAAATAGTACTTGAGACAAGCGAAAGGTTTACCCAAGAGTTTATAAATAGTATACAAAAAAACACCACCGATGAATTTACAAATAAATATAGAAAAGCAGACGTTTTGCTAATTGATGATATTCAATTTTTAAAAGGAAAAGAGCAAACCCAAGAGCAGTTTTTTCATACCTTCAACGAACTGCATCAACTCAACAAACAAATTGTTTTGTCTGCGGACAAATATCCTGGTGACATGAAAGGGCTTCAAGAAAGATTGGTTTCACGGTTTCAATCTGGACTTTCTGTAGATATTCAGCCCCCCGACTTTGAAACTAGGGTTGCAATTTTACTGGAGAAGGCTCAACAAAACGGGCTAGAGCTCTCTTATGATTTAATAGAGCTGATTGCAACGCACATTAAAACAAATGTTAGGGTTTTAGAAAGCATTATAATAAGACTTTTAGCAAACTCTTCTTTACACGGAAAAGAAATAAACAGAAGCCTTACAGAAGAGGTTATAAAAGAAAAACTAGGGAAAGAAATAATACAAGAACTAAGCCTTGAGGATGTGGTAAAAAAAGTAGCAGAACAAAGAAGTATTCCTATGAAACTCTTAGTTGGTCCTTCAAGAAGAAGAGAGCTGGTTAAAGTTCGCCACATTGCTATGTACTTATGCCGAGAGCTGACAAACAACACCCTCTCGTCGGTTGGTTTGTTTTTTGGAGGGAGGGACCACACAACAGTTTTGCACGCATGCACACAAGTTGAAAGGGTATATAAAAAGAAAAAAGTGGTAACAAAGTTTATTGAACAACTAAGCAGAGATCTGTCGGTCGCTAACTTTTAAACAATCCGAAAACACCTATATTTATAAAAAAACAGAAATGA
>CAZNQF010000017.1:9228-15398 GCA_964575125.1 uncultured bacterium | reverse complement strand
TTCCCACTAAGGCTTCCGGAGTATATTTGCTGTTAACCCTAGATACTTTTAATATCAAATAAACGTGACAAAGAAAAAGATAATACTATCGGCTCTTTTGGCGGGAGCAACATGCCTGATGTTTCTCTATCCAGCGCTATATAGTCAAAATCAAAACACGATGGACACACTTAAACAAAAAATGAGAGTGTTAAATCAAATCATTAGTTACATTAATGAACTCCATTTTGAAAAGGTTGATCTGGGAAGCCTAATGGAGGGAGCCTTTGAGGGCATTATGAAAAAACTAGACCCACACTCCGTTTATATTCCACCGAAAGACCTAGGAGAAATTGATGAAAAATTTAAAGGAAAATTTCAAGGAATAGGAATAGAGTTTGACATTTTAAATGGTTATATAACTGTAATTACTCCTGTTGCTGACAGCCCCTCTGAGAGGGTTGGGTTACAGCCAGGAGATCAAATTATAGAAATTAACGGAGAGGATGCCTACGAAATAACCAAAGATGAAGTTTTTAATAAACTAAGAGGAAGAAAGGGAACGCCAGTAACAGTTTTGGTGCGAAGATTTGGTCTCTCTAGGCCATTTGAGGTTACAATTATTAGAGACGACATTCCAATTTACAGTGTTTGGGCAGAAGCCATGGTTGACGACTCTACCGGCTACGTTCGTCTTACTAGATTTTCCGCAACCACAGCGAAAGAGGTTAAAAAGGCAATAGAAAGCCTTAAGCTAAAGGGTATGACACAGCTCCTCTTAGATCTAAGGAACAATAGCGGTGGATACTTAGAGCAGGCGGCAGGAATAGCGGATTTATTTATAACAAAGAAAGACACCCTCGTTTATACTAAAGGAAAAAAAAGAGGAACAGGGCAGGTTTTTATGGCAAACCCGAAGTCTGGAGATGAAAAAACACCCTTAATTGTTTTAGTAAACCGAGGAAGCGCAAGTGCAAGCGAAATTGTTTCAGGAGCAATCCAAGACCTAGACAGAGGGCTGGTTGTTGGAGAAACAACCTTTGGAAAGGGCCTCGTTCAAAGGCAGATTCAACTTATCGACGGATCAGCTATCCGGCTTACAATTGCAAGATACTTTACACCAACAGGAAGATTAATACAGCGCCCATACGAAGACGGTAAAGACAGAGCATATTATCTTGAGTTGTACTCGTCCGACAGGGAGTCAAAGCTGGACTCTCTAAAAGAACTCAGACCAAAATATAAAACAAGAAAAGGGAGAACGGGTTACGGTGGGGGGGGCATTACGCCAGACAAACACATTCCTTATTCGTCAAACATAAGTACGTCAGTCCAGCAGGTTCTTGCCCACGGACAAAGACCTCTCTTTAACTGGTCTTCTTCTTATTCTTCAAAACACAAACTAAAAGAGAAGGCAGGCGATTATAATTCATTTAAAAACAAATGGACACTCCCAGAAAACCACCTAGATGATTTTATAGAATATATTAATAATGAAGAGATAAAAACAGACTCAATATTTTCACAGAAAGACAAGAGCGTTCTTTCTTTAAGAATTAAAGCTGATATTGCGGGAGTGCTTTGGGGAAGAAACGAAGCTGTAGGTATTCGCCTTACAGAAGACAACCAAGTACAGGAAGGAATAAAGTTTTTTAATGAAGCCTCTTTTTTCATAGGTCGTTCATTTTAAATTCCACATCTTTATGCGTAAAGTTTACATACAAAAAACAAAAATTTTAACATTCTATATAAACACCTGGAGGAAACCATGGTAGAATACTTTGTAAATGGTGGTCCATTTATGTGGCCCATTTTAATTTCATTAATTTTTGGTCTTGGGTTTTGTTTTGAGAGAGCATATTCCCTTTTGATGTCCTCAGTTGACTCAAAAAGTTTTTTTAGTGAGGTAGCAGAAAAACTAAAAGGAGAGGGCGTAGAGTCTGCGCTGGAGCTTTGTGAAGGCACAAGGGGTCCCGTTGCAGCAATCTTCTTTGCCGGTCTTGCCAGAAGGCACAGAGGTTTAGACGAAGTAGAAAAGGCGATTCAAAATGCAGGGCCAGTAGAAATGGCATTTCTTGAAAAAAACATGATTTGGCTTAATGCAGTAATTACCATCGCTCCTATGGTTGGCTTTACAGGAACAGTTGTTGGGATGGTTTCCGCTTTCGACGCAATTAAGGCAGCAAACGATATCTCTCCGGCTGTCGTTGCGGGAGGAATATCACAAGCCCTTTTAACCACCGCGTTTGGTCTTATTACGGCGATGATTATACAAATCTTTCAAAATGTGTTTGTTAATAGAATTGATGGCCTCGTTCTTGATATGGAAGAACACTCTGTGCAGTTGGTTGATTATTTACATGATATGGAACCAAAAAAGAAAAAATAAAACAATCTTATGTTAGGAAAAAACAGACGGTTTAAGGGTGGAGAAATACCCACCTCTTCAATGGCAGACATAGCCTTTCTTTTGCTTATCTTTTTTTTGGTAACAACAACGATTGATATGGATAAAGGCTTGGGCATTATTTTACCCCCAGAGGGAGACACGATAGAAATAAGAAAAAAGAACATACTAACGTGCCTTATAAACTCTCAAGGAAAGGTGCTTTTGGGTGGAGACCCCGTTGAGACAAGAAATATTAATCGAGTGGTAAAAGAAAAGATTAAGAAAAATGAAAAGCTTATTATTTCTGTTAAATCACACGACAAGACCCGGTACAAGGATTACGTTGCAGTAATAGATCAGCTAAAAATGGCAAACGCAAAAAGAATATCAAAAGCAGAGACTGATTAGTGAAGTTTAATAAAAAAATAAAACTAGACACAGAGATACCAACAGCATCTATGCCTGACATTATTTTCATGTTGCTTATTTTTTTTATGGTAACAACGGTTCTCAGGGAGTATTCTGGTTTACCGGTAAATCTTCCAAGGGCAAAAAGAATAGAAAAACTAAAATCTAAAAGACATACAACACACATCTGGGTTTCAAAGGAGGGGTTAATTTCAATTGAGGACAAGCTATATCCAGTTGAAGATGTTCGACATGTAATGTACGAAAAAAGGTCATCTAACCCTCAAATCGTAGTTTCTTTAAAGTCAGACGAAGAAGCAAGAATGGGAACCGTTTCGGGGATACATAATGAGCTAAGAAAAGCAGATGCGCTCAAACTTAATTATTCAACAAAAACTGCGATAAATTAATGAGTATAATTGAACACACAGGATCATTAAGGTCTTCCTATCCTTTAACAGTAAGAATAACATCCCTATCGGCGGTAATTTTTTTGGTTTTTATGTTTCTTTTTTTTCCTAGGTTCAGAGCTAAAAGGGCCCTAGAACAGCAGGCCCAAATAATGATAGAACAGATTGAAATTCCACAAACCCAACAAATTAATCGCCCCCCACCCCCAGCCAGGCCATCAATTCCCATAGAATCAGAAAGCGAAGATATTTCAGACGACCTAACAATGGACGAGCTAGACCTGGAGAGCTTTGAGGCGTGGGACGCACCCCCACCTCCCCCAGAAGGTCCACAAGTTAAGTTTATCCCCTATGACGACCCCCCGGTCCCCAAAACCCCAATTAGACCCCAATATCCTGAAATTGCCCAAGAGGCAGGTATTGAAGGAACTGTTTATGTGCAGGCCTTTATAGATAAAAAGGGAAGAGTAAAAGAGGTGAACATTGTAAAGGGAATACCAAACACAGGCCTGAACGAGGCTGCCATGGACGCTATAAGGAAAACAAAGTTTTATCCCGCGAAACAGAGAGAGCGCCCTGTAGGCGTTTATATATCAATTCCCGTTAATTTTAAACTAAAGAATTAATAATAATTAAATTATCTAGTACCTGCTTTTATGAACTCTCGATTCATTCTAGCAATATATTTAGTTGAAATTTCTTTCGGGCACTCCGCCTCACAAGCCTCAGTGTTTGAGCAATGCCCAAAACCTTCGATATCCATTTGTTTTACCATACTGATCACACGTTTTTGTTGTTCTGGGTGACCCTGTGGCAACAAAGATAACTGAGAAATCTTTGCCGCTACAAACAAATTAGCAGATGCGTTTTTACATGCGGCAACACATGCCCCACACCCAATACAGGAGGCGGCATCAAAAGCTTCAGATGAAAGGTGCTGGGGAATGGGAACGGCATTTCCATCGGGAGCACTGCCGGTATTAACAGAAACAAAGCCCCCAGACTGAATAATTCTATCAAAAGCACTACGGTCCACGATAAGATCCTTGATTATAGGAAAAGACTTAGCCCTCCAGGGCTCAACGGTTATAATGTCACCATCATTAAAATGGAACATATGTAATTGACAGGCTGTTGTTCCTTTTGAAGGGCCATGCGGGTGGCCGTTTATAACCATAGAACAGCTTCCACATATTCCCTCTCTGCAGTCGTGGTCAAACGCGACAGGAGACTGTCCTCCCCTAATTAATTTTTCGTTTAGCACGTCTAACATTTCTAAAAAGGACATATGTGGATTAATCTTTGATACAGTATAGGTTTTAAATTTTCCAGCATCTTCAAAAGATGCTTGTCTCCAAATTTTAATAGTTAAATTTATTTTTTTCATTATTTATAGCTTCTTTTAGAGGGCGTTACATTTTCAAACTCAAGAGGTTCTTTGTGAAGAACAGGAGACATGTCTTCTCCTTTATATTCCCAAGCAGATACAAAAGAATACTTACTATCATTTCTTTTTGCCTCTCCTTTTTCAGTTTGGTGTTCGTCTCTAAAATGTCCACCACAAGATTCTTTTCGCTCAATTGCATCGTGTATCATTACTGCGCCAAGCTCAATTAGGTCTGCGACGCGCCCAGCTTTTTCTAATTCTAAATTCAATTCATTTAGATTACCAGGAACACAAACATGTTTCCAAAATATATCTTTTAA
Organism: uncultured bacterium; assembly: GCA_964575125.1. Taxonomy (GTDB): domain Bacteria; phylum Fidelibacterota; class Marinisomatia; order Marinisomatales; family AB-629-J13; genus AB-629-J13. The sequence continues at coordinate 10,505 of CAZNQF010000017.1, read as the reverse complement.
CTCTTGTAGTTTTTCTAGCCCCGCTCTAAGTCCAGACTCATTTCTTGACATTCCACAATGTTCCCACATAATTTTCCCTAGTTTTCGATGTAAACTATCAACACTTTTTGTTCCATTATTATTAATTAATTTATTTATTCTTTCTTTTACATCATTCTCGGCCACCTCAAAGGTTTTTTCTTTAATACTTATTGGAGGAGTCTTTATTTCTTTTGACAAATAAGTACCTATGGTATAAGGTAAAATAAAATAGCCGTCCGCGAGCCCTTGCATTAGTGCTGATGCTCCCAACCTGTTTGCGCCATGGTCAGAAAAATTACACTCGCCAATAGCAAAAAGCCCCGGGATAGTTGTCATAAGATTATAATCCACCCAAGAGCCTCCCATTGTGTAGTGCACCGCAGGATAAATTTTCATAGGTCTAACATATGGATCATCACCCGAAATTTTATTATACATATCAAAAAGATTCCCATATTTTAAAGCAACGGCATCCTTTCCTATGCTCTTTATTGCATCTTCAAAATCAAGATAAACAGCTTGCCCGTTTTGCCCAACGCCAAATCCCTCATCACAGCGTTCTTTTGCTGCTCGAGAAGCAATGTCTCTTGGAACTAAATTTCCAAAAGCAGGATATTTTCGTTCCAAATAATAATCTCGTTCTTTGTTTGGTTTTTTATCTGGCTCTCGGTTTTCTTTTTTTTGTTTTGGATCCCTAATTCTACCATCATTTCTAAGAGTTTCTGACATAAGGGTTAGTTTTGACTGATAATCTCCGGAAACAGGAATACAGGTGGGATGAATTTGGGTAAAACAGGGGTTTCCAATGAAAGCTCCCTTTTTATATGCTTTCCAAATTGCGGTAACATTACTGCCCATTGCGGTGGGTGAAAGATAAAACACATTACTATAGCCTCCCGTTGCAAGTACAACTGCATGACCAAAGTGTCTTGCATACTCACCGGTAACCAAATTACGGACAATTACACCTCTTGCCTTTCCGTCTATAACAACCACATCAAGCATTTCATGTTTGTTATACATTAAAACATTTCCTTTTGATATTTGTCTACTTAAAGCACCGTACGCGCCAAGCAGAAGCTGTTGTCCTGTTTGTCCTCTCGCATAAAAAGTACGAGAGACCTGAACACCACCAAAAGAACGGTTATCTAAGGACCCTCCATATTCTCTTGCGAAAGGTACCCCCTGGGCAACACACTGATCAATAATTTGTCCACTTACTTCAGCTTAGCGAAAGACATTCGCCTCTCTAGATC
>CAZNQF010000017.1:0-9218 GCA_964575125.1 uncultured bacterium | reverse complement strand
AAAACAAACGATAAACACAATCCCCATCATTTTGATAGTTTTTTGCAGCATTTATTCCACCCTGAGCTGCAATAGAGTGAGCCCTTCTCGGGCTATCTTGAAAACAAAAAGTTTTAACTCTGTAACCCATTTCAGCCAACGATGCAGCGGCAGACGCCCCTGCGAGCCCTGTTCCTATTACTATAATATCTAACTTTTGTTTATTGGCAGGACTAACAAGGGGAAGGTTTGATTTATACTTTTCCCACTTTTTGGTTAGTTCACCTAAAGGAACGTTAGCATTTAACATCACTTAACACTACCCCCCAAAATTCCAAACCAAAAAGCAATACTAAAAAATCCTAAAGGAATTAGCAGCCAAAAAAAGATAGAAAGTCTAACAACAAAACGGCCCATTTTTGTGTGTTTTATTCCAAACGTTTGAATGGCAGATTGAAATCCGTGACGCAAGTGAAAGCCCAAAAACACCATAGCAATCAAATATATTAAGGTTACAAATAAATTACCAAAACCAATAGAAGGGCTCATGACAGTGTCATAGTAGGATGAATGATTTTCTTTTACCTGGAACCGGTACCAAAAAGTAGAAAGATGTATTACAAGAAAAATAAAAATAAAACTACCCGAAACACCCATAGTTCGAGAATAAAAAGAGCTCCGAGATCCCTCTTTAGGAGGAGAGCCAGACGTTCCTTTTGTTTTTTTCCCTTCTCTTGTAACAAAAAAAGCATTAACAACATGAGTACAAAGAATAAATAATAATACAATCTCAAGAATTCGAACGAGAGGTTTAATTTTTTCCAAACCGGAAACAAAAGAATTAAAAACATCGGGACCAGCAAACAAAAGAAGGTTATTTGCCAAGTGAAACACCAGGAAAAAACAAAACAAAATACCGGTACTTGCAATGATTAGTTTTTTTCCCATTGAAGAACTTAAAAACATGGACACCCAACCCTTTTTTTATTAGTAATGTTTTTCATACATGTTTTTTTGATAAAAGAAATTATATAAAATGAGTGCATAGTAAAAATGTAAACATATCAAGCTAAACAAGCCCACCTAAAACCGCACCCAGGTGGCTTCCATAAAAAAGAGAAGCGACAGCGATCAAACCAAAAAAAAAGTATATAATTTTATGTTGGCTGTCTTCAGGAAGGCGCCGCCCCAACTTTATTCTCCAAACAAATAATATTAAAAAAAGAGACAAGGATAAAATTTGCATTGAACCATGAGTTTCTGTTATAGGGAAAGGCCTGTCAAGGTGTCCATACTCAAAGTCTGCTAAAAATCCGGTAATCAGCGTAAAAAAAGAAGAAAACAGCCCAAAGAATAGATTCAGCCATCCGCCAACCTCAAGGTCGTGGTTTTTATAAATAACAGATAAGAAGTCAAACAAAAAACCCACAGAAAGAAGGGCAATGGGAAAATGAACAAATAAGGGGTGTATTTCGGTTATTTCCACTTAATCATATTTTTTTAATCTTAGAGAACCAAAAATGCTAAGAAATAGCATAAAAAATAAAGCATGAGTTAGCCACAAAAACGGAGAAGATGGAACAAAGGTGTATTCAATGCGGTAAATTCCCAATAAAACAAAAAAAGTTATGAGATGAAGAGCGTTGCGTGAGGAGGGGGTCCCCATCTTTGTAATATAAACAAAAGAAGAGATTAGTAGTCCGATAGACACCAACCACAACCCGAAAAAACGGTATATTAACAATAGATAGCTAGAAAGATTTTGATTTATACTTTGAGAAAATAAAGATGTATAACTTACTCCAAGAAGGAGTTCGTTTGCTTTTTTATCTAAAAGCCAGGGCGCAGAGAAAGAGGAATAAACCAGACCAAGCACCAATGCGCTCAACCCCACTAAAAACATTGGAACCCAAACCAGAGTATGATAATGCCTACCATCCATTGTTCAAACTTAACACAGTATTTCTATGAATGGCAAAAATGAAATTAGAGAGTGGAGCTGTAGTTTTATCTAAAAAAAATAAAACCAAAGAGAGGCATCGCAGGCCCTGGCTAGGTTCTTCTGTTTATACCCTCTTCACATACCCACTGAAACAACCTTAATTGATCCTTATCTTCTGACATTATCTCAGGATGCCACTGAACGGCGAGAAAAGAGTCTGGCTTTTTGGTGTCTTCTACAGACTCGATAATTCCATCTGGAGCAACACCTGAAACCGAAAGTCCCGGCCCCAGCTTTTGTATGCACTGATGGTGAGCACTAGCAACGCGTACCGTTTTTTTACCAAGGACAGAATAAATATAGCTACCCTTTTTTAGATCAACATTATGATAGGTGACGTCACCATTAAATTCTCCATGATTAATGGAAGAGTCTGTAAGCGTTTTTATGTCTTCATGTAAACTTCCTCCATAAATAACATTAATATGTTGAAGCCCCACACAAATACTTAAAACAGGCTTATTGAGTCGTTGAACCTCTTGGAAGAGGCGCCTATCAAAACTTTCTCTGTTTGGTAGCATTATATCATTATCCAAAAGTTCTGGGTTCTTTCCACCATATAAATCACAGGGGATATCTGGCCCGCCCACCATAACTAGGGCATCCACCGTTCTTGCTATTTCTTCTATGAAGACATCATCTGAAGGGTGGTGAACAGTAAGGGGAATTCCTCCTGTAAGCCAAATTGCTTTGTAATATTTTTCTCTTGTGGCATTCCAAAAGGAATCACGGTAATTAAAATAATAAGGATTAATTCCTATTAGTGGCTTTTTCAACTGTAGACCTCTTTTAAGTATGTGTTTATATTTAACCGACTTTTTTTAAATGAGTCTTGAACTCTAACTGTCCAGAGCTTTTCCAGAGCCTTTTCTAAGTAGGGTTCCAAATATTTTTTTTCAGATTTAATTTTAAAAAAAGCCATTCTTTCTTCAAGGCCCTGCAAGGCAACGTCGGAGATAATTTTCAACCACCGATCAAGAGTTTTTCCTTGTGGACCTATCTGGGTAAGGTCTAAAGATTCTGCTGATAAGTTCAGAGCAACTCTTTCTTCTTGGGTCCACTCCAAAACGAGGTCCAATATATGTTTTCTTGTTTTTTCTGCTGTTAAAAGGCCACACCAAAAAGCAACAGGAGCAAGCTCATATCCAAAGGGCGGCCGATCCCCACCTCTGATTTCAATAACATTTTTAAATCTAACGTGAGTAAAAATTTGATGTAAAGCAGAGAGGACATTTTTGTTCAACAATTCTTTTGATAAATATTTTTCAAGTAGCCAACTACCCAAAGAGTCTTTATTGTTAACTATGGTCGACTCTCTGGTCTCTATAAAGATAGAAGGAACATCAAACACATAATCAATATATTGATTCAACAGGCCGTCCTTTTTATTTATACCATGCTCTATTAAGTGTCCACACCTTTGTTTGTCTGTATTGTTCCAAACCTTTAGCCGATAATTATTATTAACCGGAAGACCGGAAGCAAAGGGGGAATGTGCAAACAATAAAGAGAAAATAGGTTGAATACAATCTGCAACATATGCCATTTCTTCACCATCGTTTTTGTTTACTAAATCGATATTAATCTGAACACTGGTAGAGTTTTTCATCATCCAAGAACCCAGGCGGCCGGTAGAAAAAAACCTATTTTCCATTAGAGCATATTTTTTCATATCAATTAAATTAACATCACTCGGCGAATAGATAGGGTCTATAGAGAAATCAATTGGAATTAAATTATTATCTAAACAAACTTTTTTTAAAAGGGAACAATGAGATTGAAACTGCAAGTCAATTTCGTGCAAGGAGACAAAAGGGGAAGACGCCCACTCCAACTGCCCCCCCGGCGCAAGAGAATAGGTACAGGGAAAAGCTGAATGGACCTGGAAATCAAGAAGAGAGTTCATTAAGTCCTCTGCCGAAAAGCTCTTTCCTTTATTAACAGGAATGCGGCGGAACAGGCTATCATAAAAAAGAGTTTCAATCTCAACCCCTATTCTTCTGTTTTGGGGAGGAACAAGATTTGACAAGATTGTTTTTAAAACCCTTGCTTTTAATTTATGAATTTCTGATTTCAAGGTGTCAACAATTGAGTTTTTTTAATCATTCTTTCGATTGACATTTCTGAGTTTAATTTAGATATTTTATCAATTGATATCCACTCAACCCCAAAGGACTCACTACTAACAACAATGTTTTCTTTTTTTGGGTTTGCTTCAAAGATAAACCTAACATCATAGTGAAGGTGGCTTGGTTCATTTTTTCTACCAAAAACACGATGAATATCCATATCAAAAACTTGTTCATCAAGGAGAGAAAGCTTATTTATTCCAGACTCTTCTTTTGCCTCCCGGATCGCAACATTTAATAAGTTTTGTTCTCCATCTGCATGCCCTCCAAGCTGAACCCACTTGTTTAGTATTTTATGGTGTGTCAATAAAACCTTATTTTTTTTTGGGTTAACAATCCACGCAGAGCCGGTAAAATGACCTAACCAATTATTATTAGAAAAAACTCCCCCCCCCTCTTTTAAAAATCTCAAAGCTCTTTTAGGAGCTTTTTCATAAGGATACATTTGAATATATTTTTTTAGAAGTTTTTTAATTAAAATCATTTTGATGTTATATCCATTTTTGGGTCAAAATAGTCTCTTAAACCATCACCAACAAGGTTAAAACCTAGAACCGTTAGTCCAATAGCAATACCGGGCACAATTGAAACCCAGGGGGCAGATCTAATAAAATCTTTTCCCATATTTATCATAGACCCCCAACTTGGGGTTGGGGGTTGTGCCCCCAGACCCAAAAAAGACAAACTTGCTTCCGCAAGGATTGCTGAACCAACACCAATAGAATATGTTATTAATATAGGTGACAAACAGTTAGGAAAAACATGTTTCACCATTATGTGCCATGAGCCTGTCCCCACAGTTCTTGCCGCAAGAATATAGTCTTGAGTTTTTATTGACAAAACCTGACTTCGAACAAGGCGAGCCATTCCCGGCCAAGTTACAAAACCGATTGCTACAAAGATAACCATTAAACTTGGCTCAAACAGAGCGGTAAACGAAATCAAAAACAAAAGAACAGGGAATCCGAACATTATATCGGTGAATCTCATAATTACTTTTTCAAGACGATTCCCAAAATATCCTGCCGCCCCTCCCAAAAAAACACCAATTAACATAGATAGAGTGCTTGCACAAAGGCCGACAGCCAAGGAAGTTCTAGCACCATATAAAATTCTAGATAAAACATCTCTCCCAAACTGATCAGATCCTAAAATAAAGACAAATGATTTTAGCCAAATTTTTTCTAGTTTTTCGTTTGATTTAAAAAATGTACGACCCATAAAATCTACATATTTTATACCAAAACTGTCTTCAGAAAAAGACTTAACAGCAACAGCCTGGACAGGCAGGTGTTCCCTGTGTCTAAAGTAAATAACATTACCACTAAAAAAAGGTGGTTTATTTCTTAGCTCTAATACTTGAGTGTTTGGCAAGGCAGGGGATAAAAAGGGGGCAAAGAGGCCAGCAGACACCGTAATTATTATTATTCCAACACCAACCCACATAGATAAGGGAAAAGTTTTTTTAGAGGAGCCTATATTTTCCATTTATCTATAAATCAAGAGCTTTGCGTTCTAATTCTTGGGTCAATCACACCATAAAGAACATCTATTAATAAATTTACACATATAAACACCAAAGCCATAAATAAAACGGTTCCCTGAATAACAGGGAAATCTCGCTTTAAAACGGCCTCTAGGGCGAGGCGACCAACTCCCGGCCAACCAAAAATAGATTCAGTTAAAACCGCGCCAGATAAATAGCTTCCAAAATCTGTACCAATTATAGTTATGGTAGGGATTAAAGAGTTTGGAAGAGCATGTTTAAATAAAATTTTCCAACGAGCTAAATCTTTGGACTCGGCAGTCCGTATAAAATCTTGTTGAAGAGTCTCTATCATAGAGGCCCGAGTAAGTCTAGTAATTTGAGCGGCAGAACGAAGTCCAAGAGTAAGAGAGGGGAGAATTAAATATTCTATACCACCATATCCTGTGGGAGGAAGCCATCCCAAGTAGACCCCAAAAACCAAAACAAAAATTAATCCAACCCAAAAAACCGGAGAAGAAATTCCTACTAATGCAAAAACCAAGATGGTTTTGTCCAACACAGAACCGGGATATAAAGAAGAAAAAAGACCCAAAAGGACACCTAGCACTATTGCACAGCTCATTGCCCCCAAGGCGAGAATAAAAGTGTTTGGAAACTTATCTAATATTTCATTTAAGACCGGCCTTCCGGTAACAAAAGAGTAACCGAGATCACCAGAAAATATATTTTTAACAAAAGTTACCGCCCTAAAAACAAGGGGTTTATCTATTTGTAACCGTTCCCGCATTTTTTCGACAGTTTGTTCATCATACCGCTCACCCACCATAGATAAAACGGGATCGCCGGGAAGGATTATAATTAAAACAAAAGAAATAATTATAACGCCGAAGACTACAGGCACGACCTGAATGATTCTATTTAAAATAAATTTACCCACTCTTTTTTTCCCAGTTAATATATTTTTCTGCATTAAAAATCAGCTTAGGAAATGAGCCGGAGACAAAACTTTGGGTAATTGAGTATTTTCCTTTATGCCACAAAAAAACCCAAGGAACATCTTCCAATAAAATATCATTTGCCATTACTATTAACTTCTCCCTTTTTTTTCCGGGTGCCAAGACTTGAATATCATTAATAAACTTATCAAGAGTAGAGTTTGAATATCGGTTTCGCTTCGTCATAGACTCTTTAGAAAAAAACAAAGGAAAAAGAAAGTTTTCCGCATCAGGATAGTCGGCAACCCAGTTTAAATAATACATTGGTGGCTCCCCGTTTCGAACTGCGGTTTTAAAAACATTCCAATCGCTTTGAATAATTTTAACAACAATTCCAACGGCCATCCAATCCGCCTGAAGGGCTTCAAGTATGTGAAACATTTCGGAGCCACCCCCAACCCAAATCTGGGTACTAAAACCTTCCGGATATCCAGCCTCACTAAGCAAGTCAAGCGCCTTTTCGGGATTATATTGGTAAGGACTTGATGCCTTTTTTACCATTAAAGATGGAGGAATCGCTCCAGATGCTAACTTTCCACCAGGGACCAACAAATGAAGGTGTTTTTCTCTGTCTAGAGAATAATTCATGGCCTTCCTTATTTTGACATCGTTAAATGGAGGCACAGAACAGTTTAAACCAACATACCAAACATTTAAATCTTCTGCGTAGCTTACCCGGTACCCACTTTTTTTATTAGATACCCATCTATTAATTTCAGAAGAAGGAACATCTATATAATCGAGGTTTCCTGCTTCAAACTCAGCTGATCGTGTCATTGCTTCTGATAGTATTCGAAAAGTAAGGTTTGACTCTTTAGGCTTTTTGCCCCAATAATTTTTATTACGGGAAAATTTAATTTTACCGTCCCGGTGCCAATTTAATAATTTCCAAGGACCACTCCCGGCTGGGGAAGTTGCTATTGTATTAACAACACGATGGTTAACGATAGATGCTGAAGGCATAGCCAGAAACTGAATAAAAGGAGAAAAAGGTTTTATTAGTTTTATAATTAATAAACTATCATTTTTTACAATGAGCCCACTTATGTTTGAAGTTTTTCCAGATAAAAATTCATTGACCCCATCAATATTGTTGAAAATCCATCGCTGAGGAGAAAGCGTTTTTGGATTAATAATGCGCTCAAATGAAAACACAACATCTTTTGATGTTATAGGGCTTCCGTCATGAAAAAAAGCATTAGATCTAATAGTAAAACTATATTTTTTGCCATCATTCGAGACGCTCCATTCTTTGGCAAGTCCTGGAAATATTTCAACACTATCACCAAAGGAAACTAAATTATCATAAACAAGAGAAATAAGTTTTCCCGTTCTAACATCAGTAGCGAGGGCCGGATCAAACCCTCTGATATCAGCTGAGAGAGCTAAGTTTAAGCTCTGTTTTTCTTTTTCTGTTTCGCAACCCACTAAAAAAAGGAACAATAAAAAACTAAATAATTTCAAAAAATATACCACCATATGATTTTAAAAATACATCAAATAGAACTTTGTTCTTACAAATAAACGATTTTTCTTTAAAAAAAAACATTAACGGCGATATGAAACATAGTGTCCTATTTAAATTCAAGGCCTATTTAAATCTAATTAATTAATTACAAGGAATTATTTATGGAAAATCATGTTTATTTTTTTGGTAACGGAAAAGCTGATGGCTCTGGTGAAATGAAAAACTTATTAGGAGGAAAAGGAGCCAATCTCGCAGAAATGAATCACCTAGGGATACCAGTCCCCCCTGGGTTTACGATTACCACGGATGTTTGTACGCACTATTATAAGAAGGAGAATAGCCTACCAAAAGGGACAAGGTCTCAGACAGTTAATGCGGTCAAAGAAATAGAAAAAACAATGCAATCTGGGTTTGGAGACTCAAAAAACCCACTGTTATTATCTGTTAGGTCTGGAGCAAGACAGTCTATGCCGGGGATGATGGAAACAGTGCTCAATATAGGACTTACATCAAAAACTATTACTGGCTTAATTAAAAAAACAGACAACCCTAGATTTGTTTATGATGCGTATCGCAGACTTATTACTATGTATGCTGATGTAGTTATGGAAAAAGCAACAGGCATTGAGCCTATCGAGGGGGAGGGTATACGACAAAAACTTGAAACAATTTTGGATAAATTTAAAAAAAACAAGGGAATTGAAAACGATACAGACCTTTCATCGCAAGACCTGAAGAATCTTTCAGAAAAATTTAAAGAGGAAATCAAAAACACTCTAAACAAAGAGTTTCCTGATGACTCTACAGAACAGCTTTGGGGAGCAATTCGGGCAGTTTTTAAAAGTTGGAACGGGAAAAGAGCAATAAGCTATAGAAAGATAGAAAACATACCTCAAGAATGGGGAACAGCGGTCAATGTTCAGGCAATGGTTTTTGGAAATATGGGAAAGGGCTCTGGTACGGGGGTTGCCTTCACAAGGAACCCCGCAACGGGAGAAAATAAGTTTTACGGCGACTGGCTAGCCAACGCTCAAGGAGAAGATGTGGTTGCAGGTATTCGTACGCCGAACCCACTTAATGAAATAACTAAAACTGATATAAACAAAAACCTTTCCTCACTAGAACTATCCATGCCGGACTCTTATAATCAGCTAGC
>CAZNQF010000016.1:0-19577 GCA_964575125.1 uncultured bacterium | reverse complement strand
TAGAAAATGGTACAAACTCATACACAGTAGAATTAGGTTCATTTTTAAATGGTGACCAGGTAATTAGCTCTATTAAGTTCAAAATTCGCTGGAATGATGGGAGTTGGGATGAGGGATCAAATGGGCAAGTCATGTTCTATGATATTTATTTTGACTATACACCTACTGAGGATGACCCTTATATTTTTTTTATTTCTCCCACACCGGATGAGGGAGAAGAAGTGAGTGGACCAGTTTCATTTTCTGTAGTAGGTAGTGCTGAATATGTTGAATTTTGGGTTAGTGGTGTACTCATTGAAACGGATAGTTCATCCCCCTTTCAAGCGACATGGTATCCTGAAGAAAATTCATTTGGGGCGACAACTGGAATTATTCGTGCAATTGGCGAGAACAGCAGAGTGACATATCTTTTTCGTGATTTTTATTTATTGTACTCTATTCTAAATGAGCCGATACCTAATGGCATAACTGATGGTGTAAATATTGATGGGAACACAGTTATTATTGCATTGTATGCTCCCTATAAAGATTATGTTGCAATAAAGGGAAGCTGGAATTCGCAGTTCAGCGATGGTGAATTAATGAAGCTTTCTGGTGACACTTTGTGGTGGTATCAAACAGAATTACCTGGTGGTGAATATGAATATCAGTATAACATAGATGGTGAAAAATTTTTAGCTGACCCTTGGTCAAAAGATGTAAGCTGGTTGGATCCGTCAGGTCAATGGGAAAGCGGGGACTATACACATGCTCAAACAGTATTTTCAATTGGGACTCCCGCGTTTGAATGGACAGATCAAAATTTTATTCGGCCAGATCAGAAAGACGTAATTATCTATGAGCTTCATATAGGAGATTTCAATGGAGATTCAGTAAATACAGGAAAATTTGAAGATGTAACTCAAAAAATTCAGGCAGGATATTTCACTGATTTAGGAGTTAACACAATTGAACTCATGCCGATAAATGAATGTGAAGGTGATTGGTCATGGGGATATAATCCAGCTTTTTATATGGCACCAGAATCCAGTTATGGAACTCCTGAAGACCTGAAACAACTAGTTAATACAGCGCATGAACACGGGATTGCTGTTTTGTTTGATGTGGTGTTCAACCATCTTTGGGGTTCTTCGCCACTGTTTCAACTTTACCATCCATTAGATAATTGGGATTATGAAGATCATAATTATTATCAATGTCCATATTTTCAGAATGAAGAGTCACCCTGGGGTTATAAACTTCAGCATTGGCATGAAGTAGGCGGAAGAGAATACAGGGCTTGGAAACATATATCAGATGTATTATTGACCTATGTGAATGATTATCATGCTGATGGGTTCAGGTTTGATGTAACAGCAGGAATCGGTTGGGGAGGTGATGAGAATGGATCATCATTTTATGCAGACCTACTTGATGATATTGATCCATCTTTTATTCTAATTGCTGAGGAAGATAATCCAACCCAAGTAAATAATTCCGATTTTGATGCAGGTTGGGACTGGTCATACCACCATGCAATTTTCAATAACCTCATGGGATATTCATCAAATATGTGGGAGGTTCAAAATCATTTACAATGGTGGTCACAAAACTGGTCAGAGCATACTCACCCATGCAACTATACAGTGAGCCATGATGAGACCCGTCTGATTTATGAAGGATTGAATTATGTGGGGATGAATATGGAGCAAGCCTATATGAAAGCCAAATTAGGAGCTGCAGCACTTTTTACCGGAACCGGCACACCTATGATGTACCACGGGCAGGAGTTTGGACAGAATTCACCTGTAAGTTTGAACCCACAACCACTGCAGTGGGAGAATCTTGATCTTCCGTCAGGGATAGATCTTTATAATTATTATAAGAATCTTATTTGGTTACGAAATAACTGGGAAGTTATTAGGGGAGCACATTTAGAAATTATTTATATGGATAACTCTCAAAAAATTATAGGTATGAAGCGTCATGATGATGTTTTGGGACAGACGGTGTATTGTGTAATGAATTTTAATAATTATAATCAAACTATTTCTAGCTTACCTTTTCCCTATGCAGGGATTTGGTATGAATATACAGAAGATTCTCAACTGGAAACTGACAGTGGTACATTTGCAAATTATTTTATTCCATCCTCAACTGCGCGAATATTTACCAATTATAGAAATTGGGATGAAAATGAGGGGATCAACCTTAATATAAATATTTTAAATGGTTGGAATATGCTTGGTCTGCCTTTGAATGTCGAAAATTCAGATGTTTCCGCTATTTATTCAGATGCGGTTGAGGGAACTCTCTTTGGATTTGATGGTACATATTATTCAACTAATTATTTACACTCTGGGAGCGGATATTGGCTTTTTTTTGATGATATGGGTACTCAAACTATTTCAGGGAATCCCATTGAAAATATAACTATCTCTTTAATGGAAGGGTGGAATCTAGTCAGTGGTATATCTGAGCCTGTTTCTGTCAATTCAATATCTGATCCCAATGAAATCATTGTGTCAGGAACATTCTATGGTTTCAACAGCACTTATATAAATGTGGATGTATTAGATGTGGGGGAAGGCTATTGGGTTAACGCCAATTCCTCAGGAGATATTGCTATGGGTTCAGAAATTGACAATAGAAAAACAGTTAATGTAGAAGATCTTAATTTTATTACAAGTAAACTTAGAATATCTTTATCTGGAAACAAGGAGATTTACCAATACCTATACTTTGGAACTGAACTCTCACCAATAGAGAGCCAGAGGTTTATGCTGCCACCCACGCCACCCACTATGATAGGAAAAATTAACAAAAACTTATTAGATGTAAGATTTTCTGGTAACTCAAAATTATGTGGTGATGACTGTGAACTAGTCATCTTAACAAACAATGATTTTTTAGATGTTCAGTATGAAATAAATAATAATGAAAAATGGATATTAGAGAATACAAGAGGAAAAGATTTTAACCTTGAAGGTAAAGGAACTATTAGAATTGAAGGCAGTAGTACACCATATATATTGATGAAATCAGTGACAAACTCACAACCCAAATCATATGAATTACATCCGGCTTATCCAAACCCATTTAATCCACAGACACTGATTTCCTATGAAATTCCCAAAGAGTGTCAGGTGTCTGTTGTAATTTATGATATGTTAGGAAAAGAAGTTGAAAAAATAGTGGATGGGATTAAAGAATCTGGTGTGTATAGCCTAAGCTGGGATGCATCAGATAAACCTTCAGGAATTTATTTTGTTAGTTTTAAAACAAATTATTATAATAAATCTCAGAAACTGATTTTATTAAAGTAATCTGTTTTTATGTGTCTAATATCACAGGTTCTAATAAATAATTGATAGTACTTTCTGTGGGGAGTCAGAACGCTCCTTGGTTTAAGATCATTCACTACACAATCCTCTTACCTGTTCTGGCTCCCATTTTAATTTATATTCAAAGAGACCTTACGGGTATAAATTCAAATTTACCTGTTTTTTAATATTTTTGATTTGACAAGAATCATTCCGCTTGTGGGTGGCAAAAAAACTGTTTCAGATAGGATTTGTTGTCCTCCAAAATCAATTTTTTCAGCATCTGCAATTATATGCCAATCTCCAACTGGCAAACTGAGTTTTAAGGATCTTTTATAATCTCCGTTCATAGCCACAAAAATATTATTGTGTAATGAATAGGCTACTGCGATTTTTGTTCCTAGATCCATAAACTCATAATTTTCTGGTTCAGAATGAGCGAACTCGGGATAAGTTTTTCTAATTTGAACTAATCCTTTATAATAAGAAACTAATTCTTCGTTCAATCCTTTTTCATTCCAATTGATCCAATTAGTCTCGTTGTCTTTTTCATACGAATTATGATCTATTTGACCTATGCGTTTATCTGGCGCATCCGTATCAGAAATTATTTTGCTTCGAGCCCACTCCTGTCCCTCATGTAAGAACACAATCCCCTGGCTGGTAAAAAGAAAGAGAGCACCTAATTTATTCATGTCCAATAATTTTCCATCCACTTTTGAATGTATCAATTTATTTTCAATGATTTCATTCTCCCCTATAAATCCCCCTGAAATTCGAAGTCTGTCTCCAAGTGTATGATTATCATGACACTCAAGATAGTTAACGCTGTGGTAATCCTCAATATATTGACCACCAAATTCTTTTCGTGAACCAAGAATAATCCTTTTTAAAAAGTTATGATTGTCCTCTCCTCGCCACTCTCCAAATAGAAATCCCTTGTCATGAATATTAAATCCATTTCCTTTTAAACCGTCACGGAACTGATCATTGAATGATGCCCAACCCATTTCTGAAAATCCTGAGGGATCGTACCCATCGCCCCAGGGCTCAGCCAGAATAATCAAATTGGGATTGATTATTTTTAATTCGTCAATGATTTTTTTTCTGGTTTTAGGATCTATTAGATTTCCAAGATCAAAACGAAATCCGTCAATGTGATATTCAGTCATCCAATATTTCACACTTTCTAAAATCATTAGACTCATGGGAGGGCTCTCAGAACGTGTGTCATTTCCACAACCACTTTTTGATATAAAACTGCCATTTTCTTCCAGACGGAAGTACATTTCTCTATCTATGTATTTGAGTGGATGATTATCATAGTTTGAAACGTGATTGTATACCACATCCATAATTACAGCGATTCCTTCTCTGTGGAATGCTTTGACCATATCCTTAAACTCCCGGACTGCTCTTCCATCAGTTCCGTTCCATTTTTCTGGTTCATTCGTTCCATCACTTCCATAATATGTTTCCGGTGCAAAGAAAAATGTGGTCATGTATCCCCAATGGTTTCTTGAATATGGATTCCAATTGTTGAAAACAGTAGTTGATTTATCTTTGTATGGGATCTCCACATTTGCAAAGTCCTGTGTAGGTAATAGCTGAACAGCGTTTACCCCCATTTTTTTCAAATGAGCAAGGCCTCCTTTTTGCTGTGTGTCTATAAGACCATGATAGGTCCCAGGATATCTTGCTCCTGAAGTATGGTGAGCTGTCATATCCCGAATATGCATTTCATAAATGATAAGGTCTCTTGGATCAATTTTAATCCATTTGTCATTTTCCCAATTATATGAGGTATCAATGATAAGAGACTTTGCTACATGATTGTAGGTATTTTGAGTAACTGCAGCAAGTGAATACGGGTCTGCCACAATAACATTAGAATCATTTCCTAAATACTGTCCTTCCAAACGATATCCATAAAGGGTGCCATATTTTACTTGCTCAATTGTAATTATCCAGTCCCCTCCAGAGATTTTTTCCATGAGGAATTCTCTTCCATTTTCATCTTCAGGTTTGTTAAATAAAACTAGAAATACTTTATCTGCTTTGGGAGCTTTTATTTTGAAAGTGGTTTTATTGTTTTTAACAAAAGCACCGTAAGAAAGTTGTGTTGAAGATTTTAGATTACATTGAGTCAAAAATAAGAATGTAAATATTAGAATAAATAGATTATATGAGGTTTTAAACAAACTAATAAAATTAATTTATGGAAATTAGGATGAATGACTTTTTAATACGTCGTTAAATTTAGAATGTATTTGTCCTTAAAAACATGAAAAAACTCATTCATATTCTTGTTCTTTGCGCTTTCTTTGGTTGTGGTACTAATATTACCGAAAAACATCTTTATAATGTACCTACACTTGAAATTAGAAAAGGGCTAACAAAAGGATTTGATCTGTCGGTTTATAAACCCAATCCTAAAACGAATTTACAGTTTGAATTTCATCCTGATGTAATTCTTCAATTTAATAATATAACTGATAGTCTGTTTATTACACCTAAAGATTCGATTGAAAGTTTAATCCTCATAAATGGGTATTATGGGAAAAACCCATTTAATTTATTGGTTAGCATTAGACCGACTTTCAGTCACACATTTAGTTATATTTTTAATGAAAAAAATACACCAGTTTCAATTATGGGAAACTTTAATGATTGGTCGAGAACAAGTCACTTTTTAGAAGATAAAAATAATAATGGAACGTATAAAATTTCATTAGACCTCAATCCAGAAAAATATGAATACAAATTTGTTGTAGGTGAATCAGAGATTTTAGATCCTGAAAATGAAAATTTGATATCAAATAACATGGGAGGATGGAACTCAGTTTTAGATTTATCTCCTTTGAAAGGTACACCTTCAGGACAATGGGTTAAAAAAAATCACAAGGACACATATTTA
The DNA here is from genome assembly GCA_964575125.1 of uncultured bacterium. Lineage (GTDB taxonomy): Bacteria > Fidelibacterota > Marinisomatia > Marinisomatales > AB-629-J13 > AB-629-J13. The sequence continues at coordinate 13,358 of CAZNQF010000016.1, read as the reverse complement.
ACATTTTCTTTTTTAAAATCAGATAATGCCCTACCCATGAAAACTATTGTGCTATGGAATAATTTAGCCCTTAAACAAAAGGAAATAAATCAAGACAAAAATGGAAATTTAATTGTAAATATTAAAAACTTAGAAAACGGCTTCTTAAAAATTACGGGGATAGATAGTCAAGGAAGAATAATAAGAGAAAACCAAACTATAATTGAAAATGGGAAACCAATAAACCTAATTGATAATCCTGATAAATGGTATTTTAAAACAATTTATAGTTTGATGATAGATAGATTTCTAGATGGTGACTCTTCAAATTCAATGAAGGTTGGTGGTGAAACAAATGTTCTTACAGAGTTCCATGGTGGAGATATAAATGGAATAATTAAAAAACTAGAAGAAGGGTATTTCACAGAGTTAGGAATTTCATCATTATGGCTTTCTCCATTTCAGAGACAACCAAATAAAGCCTATAAAGAATGGAATCCTCCGCATAGATCGTTTAGTGGATATCATGGATATTGGCCGGTGTCTCCAAGGGAAATTGATACCAGATTTGGGACAAAAAATGAATTAAAAACATTAATTAGATTAGCACATTCTCAAGATATTAAAGTCTTAAGTGATTTTGTAAGTAATCATGTACATGAGGAACATCCTTATTATAAAAATAATAGAGAGTGGTTTGGAGATGTTAGATTACCGGACGGTAAAATGAATATCCGCATATGGGATGGTAGCACCCGACTTACAACTTGGTTTGAGCCATTCCTCCCTTCTTTTAATTATTCAAACCCTGACGCAATAGATGCTGTTGTTTCAGATGCAATTTGGTGGATGAAAGAGTTTGATTTGGATGGATTTAGGCAGGATGCGGTTAAACATGTACCACACACGTTTTGGAAGAAGTTATCAAGAGAATTAAAAAAGAATTTTTCTAAAAAAAGTATTTATCAAATTGGTGAAACATTTGGATCTGATGAATTAATATTGAGCTATGTTAATCCAAGCGAGCTAGATGCCCAATTTAATTTTGATATATATTTTACTGCACGTAATATTTTTGCGTCAACCAGTGGAGACATGAAACTGTTGAACGAGAATTTTCAAAATAATTTAAAGAATTATCAACCGATTAACTTAATGGGGACAATGACTTCAAGCCATGACCAAGTACGTTTTATATCAGTGGCAGATGAGCAAATGACATTTAGTGAAAATGGAACGGAGAGGGCATTTTTTGACCCTCCTGAAATTATAGAGCATGTTTCAAGCTATCAGAAACTAGCAAACTTTATTGCATTCAATTTTTCTATACCGGGGATTCCAGTTGTGTATTATGGTGAAGAAATTGGAATTCCAGGTGCAGGAGACCCTGATAATCGTCGACCAATGCAGTTTGGGGAAAATGTAAATATAGTTGGTAAAATGCTTAAAGATAAAGTGTCATCTCTAGTTCATTTACGGAAAGAATATTCAGCATTATCGATTGGAGATTTTCACTCGATTTATTCAACTGGACCTGTATGGATATATTTAAAGATATATTTTGATGAAATAATTATGATAGCGATAAACCAAAGTGACAAAAGGAAATCAGTTTCATTTAAAAATCCCATTCAAATTTTAAAATGGAAGCGATTAGAAAATGATATACCTTTTTCTCTATCTGGAAATAATACTATGTTACACTTGCAACCTTATAGTTACGGGTACTTTTTAGGAAAATAGTTTTTGCGAATGAGACGATATTTAATAATAATAATTGGTTCAATAGGAATCATTTTATCTCAGGATGAAAGTTGGAAGCTCTATGATGATTCTGAAGTAGATGAGGTCTATATAACTGTTGATTCTGATCGATTGGATTGGATTTATGAAAATGTAGAAAGTGATTCTCTACATCCAGCTACGATGCGCTACGTATCAGAGTGGTTTGATGAAACATTGAATAATGTGGGCTTTCGTTTGCGAGGAAACACGTCTAGAGGTTCAGAAAAAAAATCCTTTAAACTAGATATAAATTATTTTGAGCAGGGGCGAAATTTTTACGGAGTAGAAAAAATAAATCTAAATGGAGAACACAATGACCCATCAATTATCCGTAGCAAACTCTGTTGGGACATTTATCAGGATTTAGCTATGAGGACATCTCGTTCTACACACATAGCAGTTTATATCAATGAAGAATATTATGGATTGTACATTTCCGTTGAACATATAGATGATGAATTTTTGGAAAAGAATTTTTCAGATGATTCTGGTAATTTGTGGAAATGCATTTGGCCTGCAGATTTGACATATAGGGGTGATGCTCCTGAAGATTATCATCCGTACTATGATGACGCGCGTCCCTACAGCCTGAAAACTAACTAGGATTCATATGAGTTTTCTCTATTAGCGAGATTGATAGGTATACTAAACCAGACACCAGAGGGAGAGTTTGCTGATTCGCTTGAGGCGGTACTAAATATTTCAGGAGTCCTGAAATATTTGGCTGTAAATGTAATAACTGGAGGTTGGGATGATTACTGGTTTCTCAGAAATAATTATTATTTATATCATCACCCAACTGAAAATCGATTTCACTGGATCCCCTATGATTATGACAATACCCTAGGGATTGATTGGTTCGAAATTGACTGGACAGACACAGACCCTTACGATTTTCCTATCATTGATAATGAAGGTCGACCTCTTGCTGAACGGCTCATGGCGCATGATGAATATAGAGATCTGTATACCCATTTTATTGATTTCATTTCAACCAATATTTTTGAGTTATCCCATTGGGAAGAGCGGATGGATAACTTAAAAGTTAATATTGATCCGTGGGTGGAATTGGACCAGTACCGTACCTATGATTACGGGTTTACGATTGATGATTACCATAACTCATTTTCCGCCGATCATTTTGAAAATCTTCATGTAAAAAGAGGGATTCGAGAGTTTGTGAATTTGCGATCAGAATCTATTACAAATTTGATTTCATATTCAGAAGCTCCGCCAGTTGTTTATGATTATTCATGGTCACCGCAACATCCTTTTCCAGGAGATAGTATTATTGTTCATGCATCTGTCTTTGGAAGTGTTGGCTTGGAATCAGTAGAAATTCATTTTCGTGAGACTCTAGAATCAGAACCGACTATATACCCGATGATTTTTTCTCCGATTGAGGGCACAAAAATATTAGAGGAGGCAGATCGATGGATTGGAGTCATTCCCCCATTTCAGCTATCAAACGGATATTTTCAAATTTATTGTGGAGATTTAAATGGACAGTCCAATGTATTCCCAAGGCACAAACTGATTGAAATATCACTTTCTGAGATTGTGAGTAATAATATTGTTTTAAATGAATTCCTTGCGAGTAATGATACTATTAATTTTGATGAGGCAGGTGAATATGATGATTGGATTGAATTGTACAATACTAGTAACAATTCTGAAAATCTAGGAGGGATGTTTCTAACAGACAATCCTGATAATTTACCAAAATGGATGATTCCATTTAACACAGTAATCTCCCCAGGTGGACACTTACTTTTTTGGTGTGACAATGATGTAGAACAGGGAAATTCTCATACAAATTTTAAACTAAGTGCGGGCGGCGAGTTTTTAGCTTTGGTACATACTGATGGAATAACTGTTGTTGATTCATTGACCTTTGGAGAGCAAGAAACAGATGTCTCTTACGGTAGACTTTCCGATGGCAGCAATCAGTGGGATTTTCAATCCCCCTCACCCGGGACCTCAAATGGTAGTGAACCTGTTTCGATAGAATTAAGTTACCATGAAGGTTGGAACCTGGTTGGCTTGCCGATTGGAATTGGCAATTCATCTTATGAAACTATTTTTCCAAACAGTACCCAGGGGACACTTTATGGTTTTGATGAGACATATTTTGATACAGAAATATTAGAATTTGGTAATGGATATTGGCTTTATTTCGAAGGAAATGGAACAAACATGATCACAGGTGATCCTGTTGTAAACTTAAATATCACTTTGTCTCAAGGGTGGAATTTGGTTTCGGGGATTACATTTGATAAATCTGTTGATGATATTTTGGATTTTGATAATATTGTTGTTTCTGGATCATGGTATGGATTTAACGAAACCTATTTCTCTGCAGATAGTCTATTCCCTGGTGAAGGATATTGGGTTAATGCAAATGCTGATGGAGTAATTGGGATTTCAAACTCTATGCAATCTTCTTATATAATATATAATCAACCGGAGATTGAAAATGCTAATATTCTCAAATACAATAATCAAATACTTTTGTTTGGGTCCTCAATTAATATAGAAAATCCAGAGAATTTTCTTCTTCCTCCTAAACCTCCATCCGGTGGAAATGACATTAGATTTTCTGGCGATACAAAACTGTGTGCAACTGATGAATGTTTAATTGAAATAGCAAAAGGTAAAAATCAATCAATATTTGAGTTTGATATTAAAGATGGCCAAGCTTGGGAAATTATACCTGTTATTCATAAACAAGTTCAACTTGATAAAACAATACAAATAAATAGTGGTTTTAAACAGGCTATTGATCCAAGTATTGAACAGTTGATTTTAAGAAAATCTCTCGATCAGTCAATATCCACAGAATTTGTACTATTTCCTGCATATCCTAATCCATTCAACCCCATAACAACAATTCAATTTTTTGTCCCTAAATTATCTGATGTTAATGTAACAATTTATAATATCAAGGGGGAGTTAGTTGATACATTGATAAAAGAAGCATTAGCTCCAGGTGAGTACACTGTTCAGTGGAATGCCATAGGTTTTACCAGCGGGATATATTTTGTGAAATTACATGGATCTGAGTTTTCGCAAACTCTACGGATTCTATTAATCAAATAATATTTTATAAAGTACTATTTGTTTTAAATACGTTGTCAATTTTTACATATTAACAACATAACCATCTACATGTCTTTCAATTTTTTTTTTGCAAATTGTGATACCACTCGTTTTCCGCTCATTGCAGCTCGCTCAATTAATAACTCATCCCAATGGTTGGTATCTTTCCACATAACTTCTTTCAATTCCCGCATGGAATCTGGATTAGAATCCGCTAATTTTTCAGCTAAGCTATGAATAGAAGTATCCATTTCTTTGGATGAGCTATAGAGCTCAGCATAGAGACCTTTTTCCTTTGACCATGCAGCTGAATGCCATGCAGTGGCGTTAATTGTGAGTTGGCTGAACGCAGAAATTCCAATTTTTCTTTCAATAGGAGGCCCTACTACCAAAGGGCCTATTCCAAGAGAAAGCTCGCTGAGCTTAATAGAAGCAAATTTAGTAGCGAAACAGTAGTCAGAAGCAGAGGCAATACCAACTCCTCCTCCGACTGCTTTTCCCTGCACCCTGCAAATAATAAACTTAGGGCATTTTCTTGCAGCATTAATAACTTTCGCAAACCCTGAAAAAAATTGTTTCCCCTGATTTTCATTTTTTACAGCCAGCAGTTCATCAAAAGATGCTCCAGCGCAAAATGCCTTATCTCCTCCACTTTTCAAAATAACTACCATAATTTTTTCATCCATTCCTGCCTCATTTATCGCATCTGATAGTTTTTGGAGAATTTTTTTTGGTAGAGAATTACTCTGAGGATGAAAAAACTCAATGGTTCCGATTCCGTTTTTATTTTCTAACTTTACATAGGGATTCATAGTTTTATCCTGATTCTTTTCCCATAATTAGCAATATTTGCTTCTACTAGTCACTGTATTTTTTTATGGGCATTGGTATGATTATTAATTCATTCTTTGTTGCAGAATCCGAAAATTAGGTCTTTTAAGAGAGGTAATTCAACTTATAATAATTATAGCTAACATGAAACATTGTCAACATAACCTTAATTTTACATTTGCTAGAGATGGTATTTTTCCAGAAGATTTCTCATGTTTTTTTTTAGAAATCTATAATTTTTTGGTTTTAAAATACTCTGACACTTGTTTAATATAGAAAACTTAGGATGAGCACCCACACATATATTCAAGATGTGAGAAATCAAAATATAAAAATATATATAAATGGTGAAATTTTTTCTAGGAAGGATGCAAAAATATCTGTTTTTGATAGTGGATTCCTTTTAGGTGATGGTGTGTGGGAAGGGATTCGATTGCATAATGGTCATTTAGTATTCGAAAAAGAACACTTTGATAGATTATATCATTGTGCGAGAAAGTTAGATATCAATGTTGGAATACCAAAAAGCGAGATTAAAACTCTTGTTCATTCATTGATAAAAGTAAATAAAATGACTTCGGACATTCACATACGATTAATCATATCTCGAGGATTAAAACACACACCCTATCAACATCCAAAAGCAAATGTGGGTGGAGCTTCGATCGTAATTATCCCGGAATATAAAAAAGCTGATAAAACTATTAATGAAAATGGGATTACTCTGGCAACAGTTTCAACCCGAAGAGGGACAGCTGAGACTCAGGACCCACGGTTAAATACGCTCAGTAAATTAAACTGTATTTTTGCATGCATAGAGGCGGATAAACTGGGTGCAGATGAAGGGCTTATGCTTGATGTTAATGGAAATGTCTCCACATGTAATTCTACAAATTTCTTTATCGTAAAAAATGATGAGGTATGGACATCTACAGGAGAATTTTGTCTTCCTGGTATAACACGAAAAAAAATTATTCAATTATGCAAGACAAATAAAATTTCAGTTTATGAAAAAAACTTTATTGTTGATGATATTTTAAATGCAGATGAAGCGTTTGTTACAGGAACATTTTCAGGTGTTATACCAGTGATTTTTTTAGATAAAAAAATGATAAATAATGGAAAAAGAGGGAAAATGACCAAGAGGCTTTTTGATCTATATAAAAGTGAAATTAACAAACTTTATCCATCCAAATAATATGAAGGAAATTCGAATTGCCATGTGGTCAGGCCCACGAAATATATCAACAGCATTGATGCGTTCCTTTGAAAATCGTCCAGATACATATGTTACAGATGAACCACTTTATTCATATTTTTTAAATAAGACAGATCTTAAACATCCTGGATGGAAAGAAATAATTCGGTCCCAAAATTCAAATTGGGAAGAAATTATCACTTGGCTAAACGGTGCTATCCCGAATAATAAATCAGTTTGGTATCAAAAACATATGGCACATCATTTGATAGATGGTGATAATTTTCGGTGGATAAAATCACTAAAAAATTGTTTTTTAATTCGCCACCCAAAGGATGTAATCGCATCTTATACAAAAAAGTTTGATTTGTCTAGCGCAGAACAATTGGGATATCCGCAACAAAAAGAGTTGTATGATTGGTTATGTTGTGAAACAGATTCAATCCCACCAATTATTGATGCACAAGAGATTTCAAAAACCCCCTTAGATATTTTACAAAAATTATGTAAAGATCTAAAAATTAAATTTTATAAATCTATGTTATCATGGGAAAAGGGAAGAAGAGATACAGACGGATTTTGGGCAAAATACTGGTATGAGAATGTAGAGGCATCAACCGGTTTCATACCTTTATCACAAAACGAAAAAGATATTCCTAAGCAATGGAAAAGCATATATGCAGAATCTCTAGCTATTTATGAATATTTATTTTCGAAAAAGGAAGCAAATGCAGTTATTAGTTGAAAAAAAATTGTTTCCTGCGTTGAAAAAACGAACAAATAAAATGAATTCGTTAACACTGTCAAATAAACAATTATGTGATCTTGAATTATTGTTAAATGGTGGTTTTTTTCCTTTAAAAGGGTTTTTGAATGAGGCAGATTATAATTCTGTTTTAGACAAAATGAGATTAGAGACAGGAGAGATTTGGCCAATCCCAATTAATTTAGATATTTCAGAAAAATTAGGAGAAATGATATCTATCGGTGACGAGATTGCACTTAGAGATAAAGAAGGATTTACATTGGCAATCCTTAATGTGGAGTCGAAATGGAAGGTGGATAAAGTTTATGAAGCTCTAAATGTTTATGGCACAAAAGATATACTTCATCCAGGTATAAACTATTTAAATAACAATACCAATCCAGTTTATATAGGAGGATCAATCAAAGGATTACTATTGCCAAAGCATTATGATTATCAATCTTTAAGAATGACCCCGGAAGATATAAAGAATAAATTTACATATTTAGGCTGGGAAAAAGTTGTTGCATTTCAAACTAGAAATCCTATGCACAGAGCTCATGTAGAAATAACTGAACTAGCAGCAAAAGAATATGATGCATCACTTTTAATTCATCCCGTTGTTGGGATGACTAAACCAGGAGATTTTGATTATTTTACCCGAGTTAGATGTTATGAAAAAATTATTAATAAATACCAGGATAACAAAGCGATGCTTTCTTTGTTACCATTAGCTATGCGAATGGCTGGTCCGAGAGAAGCATTATGGCATGCTATAATACGAAAAAATTATGGATGTACACATTTAATCGTTGGTAGAGATCATGCGGGTCCAGGAAATGACTCAAAAGGGAAACCCTTTTACGGTCACTATGATGCACAGGAATTGTTAAAGGAATATGAGAAGGAGATTGGTGTTACAATGGTTCCATTTAAAATGATGGTATATGTAAAGGAGGAGAAAAAGTATTTTCCTGTAGATGAAGTTTCAGAATCAAAAACATTGATGGAAGTTTCAGGGACAGAACTCAAAAAACGATTGGATTTAGATCAGGAAATCCCAGATTGGTTTTCATATCCTGATGTTTTAAAAGAACTTAAAAAGTCCCGTCCTCCCTTAAAAGGCAGAGGATTTACAGTTTTTTTTACAGGTCTTTCAGGTTCGGGGAAATCAACATTAGCTAATGGATTATTAATAAAACTATTAGAGATAGGGAATCGTCCTGTCACTCTCTTGGATGGTGATATTATTAGAACCCACCTATCAAGTGAACTGGGATTTTCAAAAGAACACCGTTCTATAAATGTAAAAAGGATCGGATTTGTAGCAAGTGAAATTACTAAAAATAGAGGGATTGCTATTTGCGCTCCTATAGCTCCATATTCATTGGACCGGTATTCTGTGAGACAAATGGTGAACATCTTTGGAGGTTTTATTGAGATTCATGTTTCTACCCCACTTGAGATCTGTGAAAAAAGGGATGTAAAAGGATTATACGCGAAAGCAAGGCAGGGTATTATTAAAGAGTTCACAGGAATCAGCGACCCTTATGAGCCTCCTAAATTTCCAGAAATCAAAATTGATTCAAGTAGTGATGATCCTGAAATTTTAGTAAAAAAAATTATGGAAAAAATTGAAGAGCTGGGGTATTTATAATCATGTTTAACCCTTCAATCTATTTAGAAAGGCGAATGAAACTTTCACAAAATATTAAAGAAGGGTTCATCTTGTTATTAGGGAACAGTGATGTTTCTATGAACTATTCCAGTAACCCCTATCCATTTGTCCAGGATAGTTCTTTCCTTTATTACTGTGGACTTGATTTTCCGAATTTGATTTTTCTTTTGAATATAAAAGATAATACAAGCACTCTTTATGGTACGGAACAATCCGTAGATGATATTATTTGGGAGGGCAAACATTCATCCTTGAAAGAATTGGCAAAGCTATCATCTGTAAATTATGTTAAGGACCAAAAACTACTTATTAATGATATAGATGAGCTCCTCTCAAAAAAAGAATCTATTCACATTCTACCTCAATATAGAACAGAAAGTAAAAATTTGCTTACGATTTTGCTTGGGAAAGAGTGGCGTAATTTTATATCAATGGATTTTATAAATGCTGTTGTTTTTCAGAGGTCTATAAAAACGGATATTGAGATTTCTGAAATAAAACAAGCAATGACAGTTACTGAGATTCTGCATAAATTGACCATGATGTGCACATATCCAGGAAGGAAAGAAGAAGATATCGTCGGGGAATTAATGGGTGTAGTGCACTCCTTAGGTTTAAAATTTGCATATCCCACTATTTTGACAGTAAACGGTGAGATTCTTCACAATCATTCCCATAAAAATATTTTAAAAGATGGCAAGCTATTGCTCCATGATGGAGGAGCAGAGTCCAAATTGCATTATGCCACCGACATTACCCGAACCTTCCCTGTTTCAGGAAAATTTACTTCTATTCAAAAAACAATCTACGAAATTGTTTTGAATATGCAGGAAACCGTAATAGGGAAAATTTCATCAGGTGTTAAGTATAAAGATATGCATTTATTAGCATCGAAAATATGCATTGAAGGATTAAAGTCAGTAGGGCTAATGAAAGGAAATGCTGAAGACGCCCTTCAGGCTGGAGCACATGCACTATTTTTCCCTCATGGGCTTGGACATATGTTAGGACTTGATGTTCATGATATGGAAGCGTTGGGAGAGGATAATATAGGTTATAATTCAGAAGAAAAACGGGATTCTCAATTTGGAATTTCTTATTTGAGACTAGGGAAAGAACTAGATTGTGGTAATGTATTAACGGTTGAACCTGGAATATATTTTATTCCCACATTAATTGACCAATGGGGACAAAAAGAGAAGCATAGAGAATTTATAAATTATGCAAGTTTAGAATCCTTCAAAACATTTGGAGGAATCAGAATAGAAGATAATATTTTGGTCACAAATAATGGTTGTATAAATTTAAGTGTTTCTATTCCAAAATCTATTTCAAAGATTGAGCAAATTGTTGGGAGCGGTTCAAACTGATTTATACAGTATACTAAGTGATAGAGATCAAAACTTTGTATGTTATTGTGGAAACAAAAAATATATTTTAAAAATACAATTCTTCAGAAATAAAATCCATTTTGTTTGAGATTATATATTTCTATCACTATATCTGCTTGGCGTATGAAATTATTTCCTAAAAATAAATATCTAGGGGTTTAAAAAACCAGCTTGGGATTTATTGAAAAAAATGAAAAAGTAAATTTGGTTTATTTATCTAAGAAAATGGTGGAATATGTTAAACAGTGACAAATTAATTAATTTACGCCAAACATATTTGTCGCCCTCAATGAGTCTTTCTTATAATGAACCCTTAAATATTGTAAAAGGGAAAGGACAATTTTTGTACGATTTGAATGGAAAAAAATATTTGGATTGTGTAAATAATATACAACATGTAGGTCACTGCCATCCTAAAGTAGTAGAGGCATCATATAAACAAAGTAAAATATTAAATACTAATACCCGATATCTAAATTCACTCATAATTGAATATGCTAAGGAATTAACAGATACACTTCCAGAAGGTTTAGATGTTTGTTTTTTTACTAATTCGGGAAGCGAAGCGAACGATCTAGCTTTGAGGATTGCGCGATACATTACTCAAAGTAAAGAAACTATTATTTTAGAGGACGCTTATCATGGTAATCTAACGTCTTTAATTGAAATTAGTCCTTATAAATATAATGGGAAAGGAGGAGATGGCCCTCCTAAATTTGTTCATACGATTCCTCGTCCTGATAATTTCCGCGGGAAATATCGTGGTAATAATACCGGTGACAAATATGCAAATGAAGTTAAAAAAATTGTCAAAAAAATTCAAAATGATAGGAATACTTTTCCAGTTTTTTTTGTGGAACCATTAATGGGATGTGCGGGTCAATTAATTTTCCCTAATGGTTTTTTAAAGCAGGCTTTTGATATTGTTAGAAAAGCAGGAGGAGTTTGCATTGCAGATGAAATACAAATTGGATTTGGTAGAGTGGGATCTCATTTTTGGGGATTCGAATCTGAAGAAGTTATCCCAGATATAGTTACTATGGGAAAATCAATGGGTAATGGACATCCATTATCTGCGGTAATTACTACAAAAGAGATTGCAGATTCATTTAATAATGGCATGGAATATTTTAATTCATTTGGTGGCAATCCTGTATCCTGTTCTGTAGGAAAGGCGGTGTTAAGTGTAATTAAAACTGAAGGATTACAGGAAAATGCAAAGGTATCAGGTGCCTATCTTTTCAAAAAGCTATCAGATTTAAAAAGTAAACATAAATTAATAGGTGATGTTAGGGGAAGGGGACTTTTTATTGGCATAGAACTAATTAAAGGAGATGATTTGTCGCCTGCAACTGTAGAAGCTAATCAAATAATAAATAAAATGAAGGATATAGGGATATTACTGAGCACCGACGGACCTGACCAAAATGTTATTAAAATAAAACCGCCAATGGTTTTTACAATAGAAAATGCAAATCATCTATTTGAATCAATAGATAAATTAATAGAATTATTATAATTATGAATAGGAGTGGTAAATGACACAAAAAATAAATAGAAGAAATTTTATTAAAACCACGGCATTGGCAGGAACTGCAGCTGCAGTTATACCTAAATCCTTATTTTCAAATCAGGAGAGAAACCGTGTAAAGATAGGTTTTATTGGTACTGGGATGCGGGGCCAGTGGACTCTTTGGCTTGCAGCAAAGTATCCTGAAGTTGAGGTTCCTGCAATTTGTGATATTGATGATGGTATGCTTAATAAAGCATTGAAAATTTTGAAAAACGCAGGAAAACCGGCCCCCCGTATATATAAAAATGGTGATGAAGATTTTCGCAATATGGTAGAAAACGAAAATTTAGATGGAGTATATATAGCAACTCCTTGGAAATGGCATCATCCAATGGCAATCGCATCTATGAAAAATGGAATTCATGTTGGTACAGAAGTCCCTGCAGCATTAACAGTGCGAGATTGTTGGGATTTAGTAAATATTTCAGAAAAAACAGGAAAATTTTGTATGATTATGGAAAATGTTTGCTACCGCCGTGATGTGATGGCAGTATTAAATATGGTAAGACGGGGAGTCTTTGGAGAGATTCTTCATTGTCAGGGTGGATATCAACATGATCTGCGCCATGTAAAATTCAATGATGGGAAACAACCCTACGGAGGTGGCGTGGAATTTGGTGAAAAAGGATTTTCAGAAGCTAAATGGAGAACACAACATTCAATTGATAGAAATGGAGACCTATATCCAACTCATGGATTAGGTCCTTTGAGTCCAATGTTGGACATTAATCGTGGAAATCGAATGATCCATTTAACATCGACCGCTACACAGACAAGAGGGTTGCATAAGTACATTGTAGATAAAGGAGGTTCGGATCATCCAAATGCAAGTGTGAAATTTAAATGTGGTGATATTGTAACCACTGTAATCAAATGCAATAATGGTCAAACTATCATGTTAAGCCATGATACAAATAGTCCCAGACCTTACAGTTTGAATTTCAGAGTTCAAGGTACAGAAGGAATCTGGCAAAAAGATGCTCGCTCTATTTATATTGAAGGCAAGAGTCCTGAATCTCACCGTTGGGAATCGGAAGATGGATATTTGAATAAATATGATCATCCTCTGTGGAAGCGGT
>CAZNQF010000015.1:2639-19580 GCA_964575125.1 uncultured bacterium | reverse complement strand
TCCGACCCCCTGCTCCCAAAGCAGGTGCGCTAACCGGGCTGCGCTACACCCCGAATATTAATGGACAACTCTGACAAAATCGGGTGAGTGACCGGACTTGAACCGGCGGCCTCCTGGGCCACAACCAGGTGCTCTAACCAGCTGAGCTACACCCACCATTGTCTTCAATATTAAATTATTGAAGCGGGCAAAATTAGATGAGAATAAATTTTAAAACAAACGAAAACACCTATAAATATTAAAACTAAATCAACTGTAATTTCTCATATGAGCTTGCTAAACAGATACATTCAAAAAGAACTCTTCTTGCCGTTTTTATATTCTCTCTTCATTCTCATTTTTATTTTATTCACAAATTTTCTTCTAAGAGCAGTAGATCGATTTTTGGGGAAAGGAATTAACCTGTTCACCATTTTAGAATACCTGTTTTTTAATTTAGCATGGATTATTTCTCTCGCGGTGCCTATGGCGGTCCTCATTGCAGCCTTAATGACATTTGGCAGAATGAGTGAAGACAATGAAATTAACGCGATGAGAGCTTCAGGAATTAGTTTTATTACCATAACCAGACCTGCTATACTTTTTGGAACACTTATTTGTATAGCTTTGATCTATTTCAACAACTTTATCCTTCCTGAAATGAATTTCAAAGCTCGATTGCTGTCAGGTGATATTTATAGAACCCGACCTGGATTAAATATAAATCCAGGACATTTTATTGATGAAATCCCCGATTACAGTATGATCATTCGTGGAAAAAAAGATGACATAATGGAAGATGTACGAATCTTTAGCAAAAATAACAGGGATGTTCAAACCAGTATTCACTCAAAAACAGGAACTCTCTCTACTATTGATGATGCAATCATTCTAACACTATTTAATGGTGAGATACATGAAATGGATTTGAAAAATTATGAGAATTATCGGAGGATTGAATTTAGGAAGCATGTTATTACACTCCCCGCAGATGACCTCCAGCTGAACCGTAGGGATTCTTCCAGCCGTACAGACAGAGAGATGGATATTCCTACTATGATCGAAAAAAAATCATACTATAATAAGCGAATTAAAAATATTCACGCACGCCTTGCCCGTTCTTTCAAAAGAGCAACTGGGGATAGTATCTTTCCTGCATCAGTTGCAATAGGAAAGTCACTAGTGGAAACCCACAAATTAACTGTTCAAAATGATACGACCTTGAGCTCCCATGAAAAACAGAGAAAGATGAGAAGATTGAATCGTTTGGAAAGTCAGATAAGAAATGAGTTCAATCTAATAAAAAATTATTCACGAAATATCAATAAATATGGAGTAGAAATTCACAAAAAGTTTTCTTTACCGGTTGCATGTATTTTATTTGCAATAACGGGAGCAGGATTGGGCGTTTTAACAAAAAAAGGTGGGTTCGCTATTGGTACAAGTTTGAGCTTGGGGTTTTTTATTGTCTATTATATTTTTCTTATAGCTGGGGAAGATATGGCTGATAGAAATATTGTAAGTCCCTTAATTGGATTGTGGACACCAAATATTATTTTATTGGTCATAGGTCTATATCTGACACTTCATACTGTTCGGGAACAAGCACCAATCCAGTTTAAAAATCCCTTTCGTAAAAAAAGAGATTAATCTTTTTATCCTAAAAAAACTATTTAAATATGGTAAATATTTTTAACATCATTTCCAAAAAAAAGAATGGGGTATCTGCTTTAAAGTCAGAGTTAGAATCTTTCATAAATCAATATGTGAGTGGTTCAATCTCTGATAAAGAAATGACTCCTTGGCTTCAAGCAGTGTTTAAGTTTGGAATGAGCCCTAGAGAGCTGAAATACTTCACGCAGGTCATGGTAGATTCAGGACAACGAATGGATTTTTCCCACTTGGGCAAATTTGTTGCAGATAAACACAGTACAGGCGGTGTCGGAGATAAGGTTTCACTAATCCTTGCACCGCTTTTAGCATCTGCAGGAATGGCAATTCCCATGATTAGTGGTCGGGCATTAGGACATACAGGGGGTACATTAGATAAATTAGAATCCATTCCAAGATTTTCTACTCAACTACCTTTAAAGCAATTCAAAGAACAAGTAGAGAGAGTTGGTGTATCAATGATTGGACAAACGAACGAAATATGTCCGGCGGATAAAAAAATGTATGCACTTCGTGATGCAACCGGAACTGTTGAATCATTACCGCTTATCGTAGCATCTATTATGAGCAAAAAAATTTCTGAAGGTTTGAACGGATTAGTATTGGATGTAAAAACAGGAAATGGTGCATTTATGAGAACCTTGGATGCGTCAAAAGAATTAGGAAATTTATTGAAAGAAACAGGTAAGTATTCTGGAATCAAAACCGATGTAATTTATTCCAACATGAATCAACCATTGGGAAGATTCTCAGGTTGCTGGTGTGAGGTCAAAGAATCTATCGAATGTTTAAATGGAACCGGTCCCAAAGATACAATTGAACTAACTCTCCGGCTTGCATCTACTTTAATGGTACAGGCAAACCTTTCAAAATCATTTAAAGAAGCTAAAGCGAGTCTAAAAAAATTATTAAAACAGGGAAAAGCCTTTACAAAGTTTATTGAAATGGTTGAGGCTCAAGGTGGAGATATACAATCAATTTTCTCTTCTGAAAAATTTAATATTCCATCAGAAGAAATTATTATAAAATCAAAAAAGTCTGGCTTTGTAGAGTTATTAGATACCTATTCAATCGGAATTGCCAATACTTTAGCAGGGTGTGGCTACACTAAACCTAATGATACTATTGACCACACAGCAGGATTGGAGTGTTTCGTAAAAATAGGAACTGAAGTAAAAATTGGTGATCCTATCTTTAGAATATTTAATTCAAAAAAATCTAAATTATTAAAATCTGAAAAGAAATTAATAAACTCTGTTACCATTGGTCATAATCAAAAAACCGAACCATTAATTTTCAACTAATATTTTATTAATGGACTTTGCAGATTTCAACAGGTTGAGTACCATCAATAAAAATTTCTTTTTCGACAGGACACAATTTTGAAAGATTCATTTTGGATTCAAAACAGATTTCAACTGTTTTAACATTATCAGGACGTATAAAATCACTATGGTTCAAATCCATAACTTTATATGCTTCTCTCATAAATCTTGCCCAAACAGGTAGCTCAGCACGACTTCCATCTTTTTTGCTGCCTATACTTATAGAATATTCATCGACTCCAATCCAAACTCCTGCCTCTAAAAGAGGAGAAAAACCTACAAACCAGGCATCACTGTACCCCTGGGTTGTACCAGTTTTCCCTGCTGCTGGTGCATGAAATTTATATTTCCATCTTGCACTACCTCCAGTTCCTGCATCCAACACTGTTTTTAATAAATGGGTAATTATATAACTTGCAGCAGGTCGTAAGACTTCTTCCTGCTTTGGGAAAAATTCTTTAATGGTATTCCCGTAACGATCTTCGATACGAGTAATTGCAAAAGGCTGTGAATAAATACCTCCACTTGCAAATACCCCATAAGCAGATACAATGTCAAGTGGAATAACCTCAGATGTTCCTAATGCAATAGCATCTACAGCACGAATATCCGTTGTGATACCAAGCCTTTCCGCAGTCTTTTTAACTTCCTGTGCAGGCACCTTTTCCTGAACCAATCGAACGGATATCAGATTTAATGATCGTCTTAAGCCTTCTCTTAGTGTAGTGAGTTCACCGGTACTATCATCATAATTTCTCGGCATCCATTTTTCCCATTCTCCATCAGAATTTTGCACATTCAAAACAACAGGTTGATTCAATAATTGAGTAGAAACCGGATAATTATTATCAATAGCTGTTGCATATACAAAGGGTTTAAATACAGACCCTGGTTGTCGCTCTGCCTGCACTGCTCGATTAAACTGATCATGATAATCTGGCCTTCCCCCAACCATGGCGAGTATAGCTCCAGTTATTGGATCCAAAGCAACAAATGCAGTTTGCACTAAAAGTTTTTCTCTTAATTCCTTGTATAATTCAGCTTTCCCCTCCATCATTATTCTTACAGAGTCTTCAGGATATATACCAAAATATCCCAATTTAGAAAACTCATCCTCATCATTAAATAATCGTTTGTTAAGTGCATTTTGATTTTTTACAATGGATTTGTGCACCATTTCTTCAGCAATCGCCTGAAGCCTTGAATCGAGAGTTGTATAGACTTTTAATCCATCTCTATAAATATTCACACCTAATTTATTATCAATTTTTTCTAATAATCTCCTTACATATTCTGTAAAGTATGGCGCCTTCCCTGGAATTGGTTCATCGATGACACTATCCAAACCTTTTGAATAATTAAAATTATAATCTTCAATATCAATGAACTCTTGGTCAAGCATCAATTTTAAAACAGTATTCCTTCTTAACAATGCTTTCTCTGGATATCGAATGGGAGAGTAATTTGCCGGGGACGGTAGTAAGCCAACCAACAATGCTGATTCATCCAAGGTTAGTTCAGATGCATTTTTTCCGAAAAATCGTTTTGCTCCGGATTCTACACCATAAGTTCCGTGACCAAAATGAACCGTGTTCAGATACATTTCTAAAATTTCGTTTTTTGTGTAAGTTCGTTCGATTTGAATGGCGGTAATGACTTCTTTTAATTTTCTCGTTATATTATCTTCAAATCCTATAGATTTATATAAATTTCGGGCTAATTGCTGAGATAAAGTGCTAAAGCCTTGACGATAACTCAATGAAAGCACATTAACAACAATCGCTCTAGCAACACTCCTCAATGAGATTCCCCAGTGCTCTCTAAATCGTCTGTCTTCTGAAGCAATAGTCGCCTGCCTCATATGCTCAGGGATCTCTCCTAATTCTGTAAAAACCCTTTTTTGAAGAAATAATTCATGGAGAACTACATCATCACTAGAATAGATACGGGTTACCAGATCTGGATCAAAATTTTCAAGTCGCTCTAACGATGGAAGATCATAAGATAAAATAAAAATATAACTACAAATTAAAATAGCTGTTGTAAAAATAAATAGAATAGATCTGAAGAATATTTTTCTCATTTTATATTAGGCAATTAACCTTGGCTTAGATTCTTTTTATATAAAATCCATCGATGACCGCCACCCTCGGTTCCGAGGTAATTATATTTTTTTTCTAGGAGAAATCATTTTTTCCGGTTTAACCAATCTGTCAAATTCTTCACCGGACAAATAACCTAATTTGATAATGGCTTCACGCAAAGTTATTCCATTCTCATGTGCTAATTTTGCAACTTTTGCTGATTTATCATATCCAATATGTGTATTTAAAGATGTGACAAGCATAAGAGAATTGTGCAAATTATCATATATTTTTTTTTCATTCGCTTTTAAACCATCTATTGCATGTTTTCGAAATGAATCACAAGCATCTGCTAGTAATCTAATAGATTGCAAAATGTTGTGTGCTAATACGGGGCGAAACACATTAAGCTCGAAATGTCCGTTTGCACCTGCCATTGCGATGGTTGTATCGTTTCCCATCACCTGAGTACATACCATAGCCAAAGCTTCACACTGGGTCGGATTGACTTTACCAGGCATGATGGAACTACCGGGCTCATTTTCAGGCAAAATCAGCTCACCGATCCCTGAACGAGGTCCGCTAGAAAGTAAACGAATATCGTTTGCAATTTTGAACAATGAACCGGATACTGTTCTTAAGGAACCAGATAATTCAACTATACAATCATGAGCTGCCATTGATTCAAATTTGTTTGGAGCTGAAATAAATTCTAAATTTGTCAACTTGCTTATTTTAAAAGACATTTTGTCTGCATATCCTTCAACTGTATTTAATCCTGTCCCTACTGCCGTTCCTCCTACCGCAAGCTCCATACAATCTGTTAAACCTCTTAAAACTCTTTTAATACCATGATCAATCATCGATGCATAACCAGAGATTTCTTGTCCCAAACTCAATGGAGTTGCGTCCTGAAGGTGGGTTCTTCCTAACTTAATTATGGATGCAAATTCCTTTATTTATATTTCGAATGAATTCTGCAATTTATTAAATGAAGGTATTAATCGTTCTGTACAACTTATTACTACGGCTATATTTAAAGCGGTCGGAAATGTATCATTGGTTGATTGAGATTTATTTACATGGGCATTAGGGTGGACAGGAGTTTTAGAGCCCAACTCTCCTCCTAAAATCTCAATGCATCTTATAGATATAACCTCATTAAAGTTCATATTGGTTTGTGTACCACTTCCTGTCTGCCAAACTACCAAAGGAAAATTTTTATCTAATTTACCTTCTATCACTTCATCACATACTTTTGAGATTGTTTGAGACAAGGATGGATCAAGTAATCCCAATTCAGAATTTATTAAGGCAGCCGCTTTTTTTACCAATCCGTAGGCATGGATAAATTCTCTCGGAAAATGTTCAGAACCTATATTAAAATTTTCCAGAGATCGTTGAGTTTGGGCTCCCCAGTATGCTGTTTCCGGTACTTTGATTTCACCCATGGAATCTGTTTCAATTCTCATAGTTTTTTCATCCGAAAAATTTACTTTGCCCATCTTAAATTTTTGAGGGAATTATCCCCCTTCCTGTTTTTTCTGTTTTCTCAATGGATTAGGAGGTAGATTCATAATTTCCATATGAAACACATGACCTAAATGTTCAACAATATCTAAAATACTTATTATTCCCTTAGGATATCTATTTTTATCAACTATCGGTATGTGTCTAAATCCTCCATCTACCATCATATTTAAAGCAAATGATATGGGATCTTGCATTCTGAGAGTGTTTGGGTTTGGGGTCATAAATTCTTTTAATGATACATCACTAAATTCCAATCGCTTACCCAAAATACTTAAAACAATATCTCGTTCAGTAAATATACCAGAAATTGCTTTATTTTTTGTCAGTACAACGCAACTTGTAGAATATGTATGAAATGCTTTAATTGCGTCATCTAATGAACAATCCTCAGATAAAGTAATACACTTTTTTGCTAGGGAACGAACAGGATCTTTTAGCTGTATCGCCGTTGACACATCAGGATCAATTCGCAACTCATTTTCGTCCATTTGAGTAATTTCATCATCAAAAATATCTATCATAATTAATTTCTATACTTTCCAGGTATGCCCATTTTGGAATAAAGAATCCAGATCACCCTCCCCTTGGATTTGAATTGCTTTTTGTATTTGGTTAAGTAGGAGCTCCTCATAGGGTGGTTTTTCCTCTCGATAAATTATACCGATCGGAGTAGGAAAACCGTCTTTATGGGTCAACTCACTTAACATCAATCCATGAATTTTATTTGTTTCATCGTGGACCAATATATCTTCCATTTTGCAGTCTTTACCAATCGTTCCCACTTCCAAATTTCCTTTTGCAAGTCTCATCCCTTTATCTTTATTCTTTCCGAAAATCATTGGCATTCCCTGTTCTAATATTAACTGAGTTTCCATTTTTAATTCTTTTTCGGTTAAATTTGCAAAGGCCCCATCATTATATACCCAGCAATTTTGATATATTTCTAAAAATGATGTCCCTGAATGATTGTGGGCTTCTCTTAATAACTGATTCAAATGTTTTAATTCTCTATCAATTCCCCTGGCAATAAAAGTACCTCCTGCTCCTAAAGCAAGCTGGGGTGGATTAAAAGGATAATCCACACTTCCAAGTGGAGTAGATTTTGAGATATGTCCCTGGGATGAGGTTGGAGAGTATTGTCCTTTTGTTAAACCATATACCTCATTATTAAATAGCAAAATATTAATATCCAAATTCCGTCTTAAAATATGTATAAAATGATTTCCACCAATGCTCATAGCATCACCATCTCCGGTTACAACCCACACCGACAAATCTGGGTTTGCCATTTTAGCGCCTGTCGCTAAAGCAGTAGCCCTTCCGTGAATAGAATGAAAACCAAAAGTATCCATATAATATGGGAATCGACTCGAGCATCCAATACCGGATACAATTAAAAAATTCTCCTTTGGGATTCCCAATTCCGGAAAGACCTTCTGTACTTGTGCAAGAATTGCATAGTCCCCACATCCGGGACACCATCTTACATCCTGATCTGAAATAAAATCTTTTCGAGTTAATGTTGATTCACTTACTTGACTCATTTTCAATCTCCGATAATATCATTAATACCTGAATAAATTTCACTGACAGTAAATGGTTTACCATGTACCTTATTTAAGCCTTTTGCATTGATTAAATATTTATTCCTGATCAGCATTAATAATTGACCAAAATTCATTTCAGGAATCAAAATATATCTATACTTTAAAAGAATTTCACCTAAGTTTTTGGGGAAAGGATTTAAATAACTTAAATGGGCATGTGCAACTGATTTACCATCTTTAATCGCCTCATTAACAGCTGTCCGAATTGCACCATATGTACTCGCCCACCCTAAGACAAGTATATCTCCGCTTTTTGCACCGTGTGGTACAATCTCAGGAATTGAATCAGCTATTTTATTTATTTTTTCATATCTCAATTCTGTCATTCGGTGGTGGTTGATAGGATCATAACTTACATTACCGGTATGTTCATCTTTCTCGAGTCCACCTACCCGGTGCTCCATTCCCGGTGTCCCCGGAAGACCCCAATCTCTTGCTAATTGTTCCTCATTTCTTTTGAATGGTTGAAAATTCGTACCATCTTTTTTAATATGAGTTTTTATTTCAGGAAGGTCATCCATCGATGGGATTAACCAAGGCTCTGAACCATTTGCAACGTATGCATCGGATAAGAGAACCACAGGAGTCATATATTCCATCGCTATTCTTGCGCTCTCAAAAGCTGCGTTAAAACAATCCACCGGAGTTGAAGCAGCAATGACCGGAATTGGTGCTTCACCATTTCGTCCAAACAACGCCTGAAGGAGGTCTGCCTGTTCAGTTTTTGTAGGCATCCCAGTTGAGGGGCCCCCTCGCTGGACATTTACAATAACAAGCGGAAGTTCTGTTACGACTGCCAAACCCATTGCTTCGGATTTGAGAGCAATCCCGGGACCACTGGTAGCTGTTATACCTAAAGACCCACAATATGCAGCACCGATGACGCTCATAATAGCGGCTATTTCATCTTCTGCCTGAAATGTTTTAACCTTAAAATTTTTATGATTTGATAAAATATGTAAGATATCACTTGCCGGTGTAATTGGATAACCACCATAGAACAATCTACATTTTGATTTTTTCGATGCAGCCATTAATCCGTAGCAGACTGCTTGATTTCCCATGATATTTCGATACAATCCGCGCTCAAATTTAGCTTTCGGAACTTTATAAGAAGACTGAATTGCTTCAACAGTATCTCCATAGTGATATCCTGCTTTTAAAGCCCTTATATTTGATTCAACCAATTCAGGACGTTTTGCAAATTTCTTATTTAAAAAGGATATGGTTGAATCCATTGATCGGTCATATAGCCAAAACATTAATCCCAAAGCAAACATGTTTGTACTACGAGATACAGTTTTAGAAGTGAGATTCATATCTTCGACAGCATGGGAAACTATTTTGGTCATGTCCAGAGCAATTAACTGATAGCTCTTCAATGTATCATCTTCCAGAGGATTTGTTTCCCATCCCGCAAGTTTCAGATTTTTTTTAGAATAATTTGCTTTGTTTGCAATAATAATTCCACTTTGTTTCAGATCCTGCAAATTAGTTTTTAACGCTGCAGGATTCATTGCAACAAGAACATCCAAATCATCTCCAGGCGTTTGAATAATATCACTGCTAAATTGTAATTGAAATGAACTGACCCCTGCAAGGGAACCCGCAGGTGCACGTATTTCAGCAGGAAAATCTGGAAATGTAGCTAAATCGTTACCCATTACTGCAGTGGTCTCTGTGAACTGTGAGCCCGTAAGTTGCATTCCATCTCCAGAATCACCAGCGAAACGAATAACTACCTTTTCAACTTCTTTAATTTTTTTAATATTTTCTGACATAAAATCCCTTTTTAATGTAGAACAGAGACAAATTTACGATTCCATTTGTTGGTAATATTCCCGCACATAAAATCGAATTTACTACTGTCATTAAAAACAAATCAAAAAGAATGAATTGAATTATTGAATTATTTTATAAATAATTGTTTAAAGGGTAAATATTGTCTTTTATTAAATATTTCCGTAAACTTTAATCATAATGAGTAAAGATAAGCTCGACCCACGTCAACTTCCGCTATTTCCGGAATTGTCCAATAAATCTGATATTGCTTCTATCACCTCATTGCCAGAGTTTGATAAAGCATTAAATAACCTGATTCGTATTAGCGACTTAGGTGCTTTTATTCAATTGAATATTTCTGGATTGGAAAAAGGATTCTCATTAAATATTAATGAAATGGTAATACCAAATGATTTTTTGATTGATGGTGCCCCTCGTACGGTAAATTATCATCTATTTCCCGATGAAATCAGAAATCAGTTAAAAAAATATTCTTACGAGGTTAAATCTTTTTTCAATTCTAAAAACTCTTTCCATACTGATTACGGATATTTTTTATTCCGTTCACATTTTTCTATGTGGAAGCATTATATAGAACAAATGCAAAAAACAATTAATGATTATCTCTACAAAGCGTGCAAAGGAAATTTATATGGTAAATATTTTTTATCCACATTTCAACAGGGTTACGATTTTTTATTTGAACTTGCGGATATCACTGCTCCATGGGAAAAACGAAAGTCTGTTTTATTGAAAGATATTGAAAAAGTGAGGGAATGTTTAAAAAATGATAAAAATACAGGCCTTCATACTCCAACAACCGATATTGACTTTCCGTTTCAAGTGATGGCTGCAAAAACAGAACATATCCCTATTGCTATTTCTACATTTGTGTCTCGAGTTAATATCTCATCTATTTTTAAGACCATCCACTTAGAGTATCTAGCAGATAAATCCATAAAAAATATTGATGATATAAAATCTTTGGTAAAGTCCATTTAGAATTATTTTTATCAAACTCAATTAGTAGCCAAAATTTTAATTTATTTGAGAACTCTAAATAATTACAACCGAAATGTGTTTGCGTGGTCTATGTATGATTTTGCTAACTCTGCATTTACCACTCTTGTAGTTACATTTATTTATGCAACCTATTTTACTGAAGCAATAGCTGAAAATAAAATTGTTGGCACTGCTCTATGGTCAAGGGCAGTTTCATTAACAGCAATTATTGTAGCAATCGCATCTCCAATTATGGGAGCAATTGCTGATAGAACAAACCTCAGAAAAACATTTCTCACTATAATGACATATGTTAGCGTCTTTGGCTCTATCATGTTATATTTCGCTATGCCCGGTGAAGTTGTAAAAGCGCTCACTTGGTTTGTCATTGCAAATATAGGGTTTGAATTGGGTGGAGTATTTTACAACGCCTATCTACCGGAAATAGCTCCTGAAGATAAAATTGGCAGAGTATCAGGATACGGATGGTCTTTTGGGTATGTAGGTGGATTACTTTGTCTTGTCATTGCTTTAATTGGCTTTGTTAATCCGGAAATTCCTTGGTTTGGGTTTTCGAAAGTGGCTGGAGAAAATATCAGAGCAACAAATATACTTGTCGCAGTCTGGTTTGGCATATTCAGCTTTCCACTGATCTTGATATTAAAAACCAAACCCAAAGAAAATTTTACAAAAACAAAATTCAATTTTTTATCAGGAATAAATGAATTGATTCACACATTCAAAGAAATAATAAAATATAAACAAGTTGTAAAATTTCTGTTAGCGCGAATGATCTATAATGACGGCTTGGTTACTATTTTTGCTTTTGGTGGAATCTATGCAGCAGGAACATTTGGATTCTCATATCAGGTGATTATGATTTTTGGTATTGTGTTAAATGTGACCGCTGGAATTGGTGCATTCATATTTGGATTTCTGGATGATAAACTGGGTGGGAAAATCACCATCCAAATAACTCTCCTCTTCTTAATTTGTGCGGGGCTACTGGCAACTTTTGCACAAACAAAACTATTATTCTGGATATCAGGAATTATGGTGGGAATCTTTTCCGGGCCAAATCAGGCAGCAAGCCGGTCCCTTATGGGCAGATTTACTCCAAAATCAAAAGAAAATGAATTCTATGGATTTTTCGCTTTCTCCGGAAAAATGACAGCTTTTATTGGACCTCTTTTTTTGGGAATTCTTACTGAAACATTTGACTCTCAGCGTGCGGGAGTTTCTGTTGTGGTTATTTTATTTGTCCTGGGATTTTTTCTTCTAAAATCGGTAAATGAAGAGAACGGAATTGCAGCTGGTAAAACTATTTCAATAAAATGATTTTTTGAGTGTGAGCACTCTTTGAATTTTGTAGTTTTACAAAATATACTCCGCTTGACATATCTTCTCCATTCCATTGTGCGCTGTAGTTTCCCAAAGGAAGTTTTTTATCAACAAGAGTTTTAACCCATTTCCCCCTGATATCGAAAATTTGTAAAGACGTTCTATTCTCACACATTGAAATGTTTGGACCAATCATTGTTTCCATCACCGAAAACTCAATTGTAGTCACAGGATTAAAGGGATTAGGAAAGGCTGGATGTAACTCAAACATTGAAGGATATAGATTTGAATCATTAATATCTAGAGTCCCACTACTATCTCCTTTCAAATAATACAATCCACCGGTGTAGAGCCCTGCTATTACATCTAATCTTCCTTCTCCATAAAAGTCCCCTAATGAAAAGTTTGAATTACCACCTATGTAGGGAAAAGAGATAGAACTATCCATTTGAAACTGGGCATTGGTTGAACTTCCGGTATTTATGAAAAAATTAATTTCTCCCTCTTGATTACCCACGAATAAATCAAAATCTCCATCAGAATCCAAATCAGAAAATTCCGGTGAGCTATAATACCCTACATCAATCTCAAAATATAGGTCTGTTACAAATGAAAATTCATATACATCTTCAGTTCCTATATTTTCGTAGAAATGGATTACACCCCAATTCTCACCGATGAAAAGGTCAAGGTCTCCGTCGGAATCAATATCAACAAGTTCAGGATGTGAACGACCGGAAAGATCTATTTCATTCAGTTCACCCATGTTTTGGTAAGATGATTCGACAGGTTCAATATCATTACGAATGAAAACAAATATTTTCCCGTTGTAATCTCCCAATAGGAGGTCTTGATCGCCATCATTATCTAAATCACCGAAGCACGGGGCGAGATTATATCCAAGGTTCGTCCCAAGAAAATCACTGTCTTCCAGAGTCCAGACCGGATTATCTGAAGAACCTGAATTATTAAAATACTGGATTTTACCACGAAATGGTGTCACAGAATAGTCAATCTCCGTACCAATAAACATATCAAGGTCACCATCAGAATCAATGTCAGCGTGGTCTACTACTGAACCTGTGTATAGGTCATGAGAATGAAAAAAATCCAAATCTGCAAATGTTGGCATATTTTGTCCGCCTGTTTGAACCGGCTCAAAAGATGGATATTCATCTTCAATGTTTTCAATATCCATGTTGGGGGTTTCCGGGGTTCCAACGTTCCATATAATGTAAACACTTTGCTGAAAATAATCACCCCAGCTTAAATCAAGATCACTATCCCCATCCAAATCAATGAAGGTTATGGCACTCGCACCATGACGATAATCTTCATGATTACGGTTACGTCCAATAATTGAAATATTCTGCCAATTATCTGTTATAAACTCAAAAACAGGTTTGCCATCCTCAATACCCAAATTTTCATAAAAAGTAAGAGTTCCATCTAGGTTTCCACTAAAAAAATCTTCATCTCCGTCATTATCAATATCGGAAAATGTTGGAGTGGATTGGTTATTGCTCAATAATGGATTACCAAAATTAGTAATAAGAGTATCGCTCAAAAGATTGAAGATACCATCCATATTCACGTAATAGCGTATCCCAGAATAACTTCCCCACAAGGCCTCTATATTCTGTGTAACCAGATCCAGATCATCGTCCAGATCAAAATCTCTGAAAGAAAACCACCCCGTTTTCTGAATTTCCTGAAACCGCGTCGTAACAAGAACAAACTCATGTTCTGTCAGGCTACCCTTGTTCTCATAAAATCTTATAAAACCGTCCATATCCAAAAGAAATATATCTGTGTCACCATCATCATCATGGTCAATCCACTGAACCCTGGGTTTATTCAATCCTCCCTGAAAACCATTTTGCATTGAAACATTTCCCATAATTAATTCAGGAAAAGTATCAGAGAAATTGAATGTTACTTCGGATAATCCAATATCTAGGATAAACACCAAACTAATTATATGACGGAAATTTATTTTATTGATAGACATTAATAATTCACAAAAAAATAGTCGTAGCATTGAGATAAGTAATTTATATGACTAGTTTGTATCAATTATAATTTCAAAAATTATGTGGTAATATATATATTTTTCTACCTGAAATTTGTATGAATTTTTAACTACTTCAAAGTTCTTAAATAATATTTTGAATAAACTATATTACTATAATAAATTTAGCTAGTAATGATTTAAACCAATATTTTTAAAAGATAAAAACATATGTATAAAATAAAACAATTAATATATTTTCCATTTATAACAGCTTTAATATTTATGTTATTCTCATGTGAAGACAATCAAAATGATACACAAATTCAAAAAGCTTATATTACTCTTCAGGGACAGGATAAGGTTGCCGTTATTAATATTCACTCAGGTAACCTAATTAAACATGTTGATGTTGATTTTACCAATGTAAATGATACTCCTCACTATGTTGTAATAGATAATGTGAATAATCACTGGTACTGCACCCTGACCTCCACAGGATATGTATTGAAATTTGATCTAAATTTGGATACTCTCATAGATTCAGTTAATGTTGGCAGTATGCCAGCACTGATGGCATTGGATGTGGAAAATCAATTTTTGTATGTTTCCAGATTTATGCCCATGGGTGGAATGTCACCCCAATCCCAAGAGATAAACCAAATCAATGTTCAGTCAATGGAAGTAACTGGTGTTGTAGTTGTGGGAGCTGATTCTCCTCATGGAATAGCGTTGAGCTCAGATGGTACAACTTTATGGGTTGCAAGTAATCAGGCCTCTCATATCTTTAAAATTGAAACAAGTGAATTTGGGAATTCCAGTTACCAACCTCAAAATTATCCTCTTGGTTCTGAAGTTCCAGAGCCCATTGAGATTAATGATGGTATTTACAATGTTCTAGAGCTTGAGCTGAGTCATGATGATTCAAGGCTGTATGTATCCTGTTCAAATACCATGCAGGTGCGAGTGTTTGATACTGAAACAGGGGACAGCTTAGCCACCATAATGACAGGAATGATGCCATGGCACATGCAAATTTCCAATGATGATACCAAGCTCTATGTTTCAAATAGAATGAGTAACTCTATTACCATT
The DNA here is from genome assembly GCA_964575125.1 of uncultured bacterium. Classification (GTDB taxonomy): domain Bacteria; phylum Fidelibacterota; class Marinisomatia; order Marinisomatales; family AB-629-J13; genus AB-629-J13. The sequence goes on along the minus strand of CAZNQF010000015.1, from coordinate 4,150 downwards.
GCTAACCTTGAAACCAATATGGTTATAGACAATATAGAAGATGAAACCGGGACAATAAATATGCTACATGGATGTGCTCTTTCAAACAATAATGATTATTTAGTTGTAACTTCCCCTATGGGTGGTAGTGCATATGTATATGATACATCAAATAACTCATTATTACACTCTATAGAATTGAGTGATGGAAGCGATCAAAATCCTATGCCAACAGGTGTTGCAATCGAACAATAGCTTCCATCTATTCATCATAACTTTCTTTGCCTTTTCATGTGTTGATTTAGGTAAGGAAGAAAAAACACCATCCTCAAGGCCATTTCAAACACAATTTGAGGTAGAAGATTTTAGCTCAGCGGAAGAGTGTCAATCTTGTCACCCTACACATTATCAAGAGTGGGCATCCTCAATGCATGCTTATTCTGTGAAAGATCCTGTCTGGATCAATCTCCAGAAGATTGAACATGAATCTCAATCTTCAAAGGGGGTTGAACTAGGAGATTTTTGTGTTCAGTGTCATAGCCCAATTGCTGGACTTACTGACGCAATCACAAATCACCAATCCTTTTCATTATCTGATTTGCAGGAATTACCAAAACAAATTCAGGAAGGGGTAACCTGTGATGTTTGCCACATGGTTACTCATATTCCAGAGCCCACAGACATTCAAACAAATAACCATGCATTTGAAACAACGGATTTTAAATTATTTACAGATGGAACTCGATACGGTATTCTAGATAATCCCATTGATAATGAATTCCACGCCTCGGAGTACCACCCCGGATATGATAAATCTGAATTTTGTCAAAACTGCCATAATTTAAGCGTCAATGGGATAAACGCTGAGGTTACACAGTTTGAATGGGAGGGTACTGCTTTTCAGGCGATGGGGAGTGAGTGCCAATCCTGTCACATGCCAACCTATGAGGGCCAAGCTGCAGTGGGTGGTCCACAAAGAACTAATCTGCATCGACATTTTTTCCCTGGAGTTGATGTTCAGCTGAATTCACCTATTCCTGACCAAAATCATTTCTCCTCTGTTGAGTCTTTACTACTTGATGCTGCAGAGTTGTATGTAAATGAAATGAACCTAGACAATGAGAACAATATTATAAATATAGAATTAATCGTTTCAAATAACTCTGGTCATAATTTCCCAACGGGAACTACCTTTTCAAGGCAGCTTTGGCTTGAAATTATTGGTGAAATAAATGGTGACACAATTTTTTCATCAGGTTTTCTAAACGAGAATAGGGATCTATCTGACTTTTATGTTGACTATGCAAATGTAGTTGATCCACAGCTCCAAATATTTAACACAATATTGTACAACTCTGAAGGAGATTCCGGATTATTAGCAGTTGGAGTGGAAGAGATGGTCAGTATGACGGATAACACTCTACCTGTAAGTGGTTCCAAAACCGTCGACTACTCAATTGATATCCCGCCTGGTACTCAAGGGATTTTTAACCTCAATGCACGGCTGTTGTAAAGATCATTTCCTCCGTATT
>CAZNQF010000015.1:0-2629 GCA_964575125.1 uncultured bacterium | reverse complement strand
GAGCGAAGAAGTAGATAGAGTGTCAATATATGTAATTGACCAAGTCTCATCTCAATTTACTGTTCAATATGTAATATAAGATAGAGTATTGATCGTCCAATTATTCTAGTAAACCTGATTCAAAAATATTTCTGAAAAACTGTTTATCTTTTTTATGGGTAAGATAACCACAGACTTCCTCAGGATGTACCCACCGAGCCTCAGGATTATCAGGATCAACAGGCTTTAATTCCATATCATCAGTTTTGAATAAAAATAAATAAATATCTTTTTGTTCTGATTGGTCATCAGGTCCATCCAACCCAATACGGTATCGTTGGTAGTGCCCCAATTCTTTTAACAAAGAGAGGTGCTTAATACCAGATTCTTCATAAATTTCTCGCTCTGCCGCTTCTAATATTTCTTCTCCTTTTTCTACATGACCTTTTGGTAAGGACCAGCTGTCTCCATGCTGATTCACAATGAGTATATCACCGTTTTTATTAATCACAACTCCCCCAGCACTCTTAGTATTTTTTACATTCATATTTGAGCTAGATCTCTTTCTTTATAAGTTTAACAAAAAAGTATGAATTATTATTTCATCCGGTGGTAAAATTAGAAGTTCAGTTTCGTCAAAGTTAGATTGACCTATTCTGAATTGGAAACACAAAAGGCTGGAAGAAACCAGCCTTTTTATGTTGAACGGAATTTTCATATTTTGGGTAATACTTCTATTTTATGATTACCATTTTTTTTGTGGATATATATTGTGGAGTGATAATTTCATAAATATATACACCACTTCCTACTGATTCGCCTCTATCTGTAGTTCCATTCCACTTTACTGAAAATTGACCGGCATCTTTAGTCTCGTTTACCAAAGTTTTAACTTTTCGACCGAGCATATCGTAAACAGTGAGCAGAACATGAGATTGTTCCGGAAGCCTAAATTGAATGGATGTCACTGGATTAAAAGGATTTGGAACGTTCTGCATTAATGAAAATTCATTGGGGATATTTCTGAATGTAAGGTCAACTTTTTGCAGCTCCATATTTTCGGTAAAATAAATGGAAACAGGAACAGATTCATATTCATTATATTTAAATACCAACTTTTCTCTAATATTTGCTCCATCTATTTGGTCAGTAGTTATATCGTTTCCATAGATGGCACCTGTTTGAAGATATCCACCTTCTATAACCTTCATCTCTCCAACAAGAATTTCACTTTCAGTGTATACCTCTACATAAGAATTATCCGTAACATTGATATTCTCAAATGATACCGTTCCATTTATAAACATAAATCGGTTTGTTAAGGTTATATCAGGATTATTTCTCACATCAACAGTTTTTGTAAGCACTCCATTTGACTCTGGATATGAAAAATCATCTACACTCTCATTGACCTTGCTCCAATAACCATATCCATTCTCCATAGATGTTAAGGTATTTAAAAAAGAGAGTCCGTTTGGATCAAAGAAAACTGCTCCGTTCTCATTGAAACTTGTTACATAAATAAGATTCTCAGACATGATTAATTCATAAAATGCATTTTCAGGTGCCATAGATTCCTGAGGCCAGTACCCGATGAGATTCCAGTTCGTACTTATATTAATAGTAAAATCTTCTGGAATCAATGTGCCTACTTGTTCCATTACTTGAGGTTCGGTTACCTTTAACCAGTACCCCAATCCTGGAACAATATCTGTTAATGTATTCAAAAATGAGGGTCCGTTCGGGTCAAAGAAAACAGAACCATTATCTGAGAATCCTGTTAAATAAATCAATTCATTTTCATTTATCAACTCTTCAAATACAGCTTCTACGCCATTTTCTTCAAATTCAATATCAAAAGAAATAAGATTCCAGTTTCCCATGAGTTCAATTTCATCAACAAATGTAGATGGAAAATTGAAAAACACTGATGGTTCATTCCAGGGCTCCATTGGTGCACCATTATTGTTATACCATCCCCAAAATGGTTCCGGGTAAACAATGTAGGCACTCTCTGAAGCATCATAGATAGCCAAGATAAAAGGTTCAGGAGGATTCATACCCTCATCTTCATTTGGAGTGAGAGGATCATCCCCATAAATAGCTAAATTGATAAAAGATTGGCCTCCTGCCATGATTAATTGTTGAGCCCCCGCACAGTTTAAGTTCTCATCAAATGCTGCAATCCAATCTTCTCCCCCACCAGGGACACCATCGATTAAGGCAATCCCCTGAAAAATTCCCGACATAGGTGTTGCAGTAAATTCGAATCCATCAGGAATCTCTGGTTCTTCATCTCCTCCAAATGGCGTAATCAAAACCTTTAGCTGAGTAAATGAAGGATTATCCAATAATATTCCACTTTCCTGGCTCATATCAACATTGATTAAGCTCCCGCCAAAAGGATCCTGAATTGTAAATATGCCTAGCTGGCTCAATCCTGAACTATCCCATGACAGAACAATTTGATTGGATGGAGGATATTGCAACTGTAATTCCCACTCATGCTCTATCAAATCATTTGAGGAACCATTTACAACTTGCCTATAAAACCGTTCTCCATTCCAACCGAGTGCCGCATCAAAAGATGGTGGAGGAGGTGCTGGAGGGGCAAATTGATCCAGCACAGGGTCAAATCCGTCTGTTGCAT
>CAZNQF010000014.1:0-19740 GCA_964575125.1 uncultured bacterium | reverse complement strand
AAAAGCGGAATTCTCTTATTGAGGATCTATCTGATTTATTAGATAAAACAGGTAAGGATCATGGTCCATTTTTAATGGATGAATTATTACGACGTTTAGAGATTGTCGTTAAGAATTTTAATGAGGAATTAACATCATTGATTAAAGGATCATTTAAAAAGTGGAAAGATAAAGATTCTCAACTTAGAATGCTCATGGAAGATGATATGAAATTGATAAAAAATAAAGTAATTCAAGAAGAATTAAATTCTTCTAAATTGCCAGATTTTATTAAGGATGTAAAATTTGGTCCCATGCGATCTAAAAAAATTGTAAAAAATATTTTAAATCATCCTAAATTTTCGTTTGTAAAATTTATTTTTTTGGGCCCTTAGCTCAGTTGGTTAGAGCAGTAGACTCATAATCTATTGGTCCGGGGTTCGAGTCCCTGAGGGCCCACATAAATTGTATGTAACTCATGATTAATATGCTCATAATAAGCGCTACATCCAATAAGAACCTTCTTTTGGCCGAAAACATTAAAAGTTTGGCTGAAAACGAAAAAATTAATTCTGAACTTATAAATCTTGAAAACTATAGTATTCCCCTTTATACATCTATTGAACACAATAAAGGAATCCCCTCCGAAGTTGACCTATTAACTCAAAAATTTATTGATACAAATGCATTTATTTTTTGCGCACCTGAATACAACGGTAGTATTCCTCCTATTTTAACCAATCTTATTGCTTGGATTTCTGTGTCTACTGATCAGTGGCGGGAGGTTTTTAATGGAAAGTTAGGACTATTGGCAACCCACAGCGGCGGTCAAGGAACAAATATATTAAGGGCCATGCGTATACAATTAGAACATTTGGGAGTTATAATTCTTCCGAGGACTATTGTAATCAATAAACATTCAGAATTTAATTTGGAATCTTCCAGAAGTAAATTAAGACAGCTTATTAGTTTAACAAAAAAATAATCAAATTTCATCGTAATGAAGTTCTTTTCATTTTTAATTTTTTACATATCAATAATTCCCCCCATCTATTCCATAACTGGATATGTTCGATACACTGAAACATCAATTTGTATGAATGAATGTTCCATTTATTACCTTGAAGATGAAAATGGGGAGTTTTTAACGTGGATTACTCATTTAGATGATGTTGACATGCTCTCCATTTACACTGACAGATTCGTTGAGCTTGATGGGCCGGAAGTCTTCTGTGTGGAATGTTGGGCTATTGATGTAACTCTGATTGAAATATCAGATGAGTGTGAATTCCCGGTAGATTGTTTTGCTGATCCCTGCACTATTCAATTTTGCCAAGATTTTCCAGAAGCAGAATGTATCCCAAATTATTGTGAAGGATGCTGGGCTGATTATTACTTGGACGGACAATTGTTGAATTGCGATATCGGAACTGATTGTATTGATTTATCGGGGATTGACTTTGGTGATTGTGATATGTTCTTGGGTGTTGGATGGATTAACGATAATTGTGAATATGTTTCTGGTTGTGATTGGGTTGCGGAAGAAATTGATTATTCTAGTGCATTTTTCAGTTCAATTGAAGAATGTTTAAATACCTGTGAGAGTTCAACTCCTTCTGAAATTGTTACATATTCCATTCAGGAGGGTTGGAATCTTATTGGATTACCACTAGAAGTCGAAAATTCCTCTTTTGAATTTTTATTTCCGAATGCAGTGGAGGGTACGCTGTATTCATTCAATGATGGATATAATTCTGAAGAGAATTTAAGCCCGGGAGATGGATACTGGCTTCGATTCCAAATTGATGATTTATTTGAAGTCTCTGGTAATCATATAGATGTATTAACAATTTATTTATCTCAAGGTTGGAATCTAATTTCCGGACTGAACCAAATTGCAAATATTGAAACTGTTATAGATGAAGATAATATTATTGTACCAGGAACTTTTTACGGCTTTGAAAATGAATACCATCAGATCTCACAGCTATCCCCCGGAAAAGGCTATTGGGTGCGAGCAAGCCAATTAGGTGTGGTTCACATCAATTTTGAATAAAAATTAATTTATTCCAAGAATGAACATACTTTTGCTGGAGCCCTATTATGGAGGCTCCCATCGTTCCTGGTCAGATGGATATAAAAAATACAGTAGTCATGACATAACTATTCTATCTCTTCCAGGCAGATTCTGGAAATGGAGAATGCATGGCGGAGCAGTTACACTGGCAAAAGAATTTAATAAGATTGAGAAATCTTTTGATCTGATCTTAGCATCAGACATGCTAGACCTGACTACATTTTTATCTCTAACACGGAAAAAGAGTTCTCATATCCCCACAGTTATTTATTTTCACGAAAACCAATTGTCATATCCTTGGTCACCAGATGATAGAGATATAATTGAAAAACGGGACAAACATTACGGATTTATTAACTATTCTTCTGCACTAACTGCTAACCACTGTTTTTTTAATTCAGATTATCACCGTTCATCATTTTTATCTGAACTACCAAAACTGTTAAAACATTTCCCTGATTATAATGAGTTGGCTTCTATCCAACAAATTGAATCAAGAAGTTCTGTTCTGCATCTTGGATTAGATTTAAAACGTTTTAATAGTTATCGATCAGAACAAAAAGGAACACCTATTATTTTATGGAATCACCGTTGGGAATATGATAAAAATCCTGTTGGATTTTTCAAATTATTGAAATTGTTGATTAAAAACAATATCGATTTTAAAGTCGTTATTTTAGGAGAAAAATTTTCCGAATTCCCCTCTGAATTCACAAAAAATATAAAAATTTTAGGAGATAGAATTTTACATATAGGTTATGTTGATACTTTTGAAGAATATGCATCTTGGCTTTGGAAATCAGATATCCTACCTGTTACAAATATTCAGGATTTTTTTGGAGCAAGTATTATGGAAGCAGTCTATTGTGAATGTATACCTATTTTACCAAATCGTCTCACCTATCCTGAATTATTTTCTACTGAAAACCTATATCAGAATGAAAATGAACTCTATGAAAAAACAAATATGGTTTTGAAACATTTTCAATCTGAGAAAAAAGAAGAACTTCAAAAAATGGCTTCAAAATTTGATTGGAGCACTATGGCACCAAAATATGATAAAGAAATGAAACTAGTTCTAAATGAAAAATAAATTTGTACTTCTTATCATTTTATTTTCCATTTTAGTTAACTTTGCTTGCGTGAATAAAAAATCATTTTCTAACATTAAACTATCTGAAAATTGGACCTTTCGTAATGTGAATACTGAAAATTGGTATCCGGCCCAAGTGCCCGGCCATATACACACAGATCTTCTTAAAAATGATTTGATTTCTGATCCATTTCTAGGAATGAATGAGCTTGAATTGCAGTGGATTGAAAATGAAGATTGGGAATATCTCGCACAGTTTAATATTAATCCAGATTTTTTAAATCATGATATAATCGAGATTACCTTTGAAGGGTTAGATACCTATGCTGACATTTTTTTGAATGAGTCACTGATTCATCGTTCTGACAATATGTTTATCCCATGGGTAGTTAGCGTAAAACCTTTTCTAAAGGAAGGTAAAAATATTCTCAAAGTATATTTTCATTCACCAGTTAAAAAAGGTCAGAACTCTCTAGAAGTACATCCCCATCTGATTCCCGCTTCTAATGAGGCAAAACCTATAGGACACCAAACATCAGTTTTTACACGGAAAGCTCAGTATCATTTTGGATGGGACTGGGGCCCTCGTTTGGTAACGTCCGGTATTTGGAAACCTATTACTCTAAATGGGTGGAACATTGCAAAAATAAAAGATGTGTATTATCATTTAGATTCTTTGTCTCTATCTTCAGCCAACTATAATATAGAATTATCAATTGAATCTATAAAAAATATTGATACTGAAATCACCATTCATCTTAATAATAAAACGACAAGTCATAAGGTGTACCTAAAATCTGGGATGAACATCCTAAAAATTAATGAAAAAATTATTTTTCCAGAGCTCTGGTGGCCAAACGGTTTAGGTAACCAAAAACTATATGAATCTGAAATAATTTTGACAGCAAATAGCCAAATCATAGACCGAATAACCAATAAAATTGGTGTTCGAAAAATTGAAGTTATGCAACAACCAGATTCTCAAGGTTCAAGTTTTTATTTCCGAGTAAATGATATCCCAGTCTTTATGAAAGGAGCAAACTATATCCCTGGAGATTTTTTCAATGTTCGAGCTTCAAAACGATATGAGGAGGTTATACAAAATGCTGTGGAAGCAAACATGAACATGCTCCGAGTTTGGGGAGGAGCTGTCTATGAAAATGACGAATTTTATAATTTTTGTGATCAAAAGGGAATTCTTGTGTGGCAAGATTTTATGTTTGCCTGCTGTATGGTCCCTGGGGGAAAACACATCCAAAATATTGAGAGGGAAGCTATCGAAAATATAAAAAGATTGAGAAACCATCCTTCATTGGCTTTGTGGTGTGGAAACAATGAAAGCCTCACAGGATGGAAAGAATGGAATTGGCAAAACTTGTATTCATTACATGGAAAAGATTCAGTTGATGTTTGGAAAAACTACGAAAAAGTTTTCCATGAGATACTGCCAAATGCGGTTGACTCATTAGATCCTGGGAAATTTTACTGGTCCTCCTCAGCTTCATCAGAATTTGGTAAACTGCAAAATAAATCCAAAGGTGATCAGCATGAATGGGGAGTCTGGTTTGGACAAATGCCCTTTAGTCGTTATGAAAAAAATGCAGGCAGGTTTATCAGTGAGTACGGACTACAATCTCTACCTGAAATCACCACAGTTCAAAAAATGGATACCACCATTTCAAAATGGACTCTTAAAACGCAAGCTCTGAAATTTAGACAACGTTCAAAGATGCCCTGGATAGAAGAAAAATTTGATGGTTTTGATATGATGGAACATTACATAAAATTGTACTATCCCTCACCGGACAACCTTGAGGAATTTATTTATCTTAGCCAACTCACACAAGCATTGGGATTAAAAACTGCAATCCATTCGCACCGCAGAAATAAACCATACACCATGGGGTCTTTATATTGGCAGATTGATGATGTTTGGCCAACCGTTTCATGGTCAACTGTGGATTATTTTGGAAAATGGAAGGCCGCCCATTATGAAGTTAAGAAAGCATTTGAACCCATCTTGATTACTTCATCTATAACAGATACTACTGTGACTATTACCATTATAAATGATGAACTTGATTCTATCTCAGGGAATCTATTCATAGATGTTTTTACCTTCGATGGAAATCGCATCTATTCTACCGATTTACAATTAGAAATTGAACCTAACAGCACCACCGTTTCTTATTCTAAAACCATGGAGGAACTACTTTGTGGCCAAGAGAAAAATAAAGTGTTTTTGTATGCCTATATTGAATCAAATGGTGAAAATATTGCTAAAAATAATTTTTATTTTACCAAGCCTAAGTTTTTACAATTAGTTTCGCCAGAAATAACAACATCAACTTCTAAATTAGATAACAAATGGGAGTTTTCTCTTCTATCTACAACTTTGGCAAAGGATGTATTTTTGTCAATCGAGGGAGTTGAGGGAAATTGGTCGAATAATTATTTTGACCTTCTTCCAGGTAGAGAAAAAACGGTAACTTTTAAAACAAACCTTAAGATAGAAACTGATAAACCTAAACTTAATATTTTAACCCTGGAAGACGTTTTTGATTAAAATTTTCTCTCAAATATTTTTATTAATTTTTTGCCTCATTCTATATACCTGTTATCCCAAAAAACCGTTGACAGAATATGTTGATCCTTTTATCGGAACGGATGGAACGGGACATACATTCCCAGGAGCTACAACCCCCTTCGGGATGGTACAACTCTCCCCCGACACAAGGGATGGTGGCTGGGAAAACTGTTCAGGATATCATTCTTCCAACCCAACTATTTTAGGATTTAGCCATACCCATCTGTCAGGCACAGGAGCCATTGATTATGGAGACATTCTCATTGTACCTTCCACAGGAGAACTTCAGCTTGAAGCGGGGGATGAAGAAACTCCGGAACTTGGTTATCGTTCCCATTTTCAACATAAAACTGAGATTGCAAAGCCAGGATATTATGCTGTTACTCTGGATGACCATAATATACGGGCAGAAATGACTGTAACCCCACGAGTTGGGTTTCACCGGTATACATTTCCAAGAAAATCTTCACCATATATTATTATTGATCTTGCCCATGGTCTTGGAGATCAGACAACAGAGTCTGAATTGAACTTCGTAGAACCAAATAAAATTACAGGATTTCGTCATTCAAAAGGATGGGCAAAAAATCAGTATTTATTTTTTAGTGCAGAGTTCTCGGAATCATTTTCATCTTTTGGTTTAGCTGATAACGGAATATTTGAAAGTGAAAAAAAACATGGAAAAGGTAATAATATACAGGGAGCAGTATTTTTTGATGATTTGTCCGAACCACTTTTAATAAAGGTTTCTATCTCTGCAGTGGATCTATCCGGAGCTGAAAATAATTTAAGTTCTGAACTCCCTCACTGGGACTTTGATTTAATCAGAAAACAAGCAGAATTATCTTGGGAAAAAGAATTATCTGTTGTCCAAATTCTTTCAGGACGCGAAACTGAAAAAACTATTTATTACACTGCCTTGTACCACAGTTTTATTGCACCAAATATTTATCATGATGTAGATGGAAGATATAGAGGTGCAGATTTAAATATCCATCACACTGAAAAGGGTTCAGGGATGTATACCGTTTTTTCATTGTGGGATACCTTCCGTGCAACTCACCCACTTTTTACTTTACTAAAACCATCACTCGCTGAAGATTTAGTTAGAGCTCTTCTGACAAAGCAACAGGAAGGAAAATTGCTCCCAGTTTGGGAGCTAGCAGCCAACGAAACAGGAACTATGATAGGTTACCATTCTGTTCCAGTTATTACAGATGCTTATGTAAAAGGTTTACGAAATTTTGATTCTTCTATTGCTTTGGAAGCCATGACTCTCAGTGCTGAACAAAATCATCTGGGGCTGAGTTCATATAAACGAGAAGGATATATTGCTTTGGAAGAAGAAAATGAATCTGTATCTAAAACTCTGGAATATGCATACGATGATTGGTGTATTGCGGTTCTAGCTGATAGCTTAAGAAATGATAAGATTGCAAACCAATATTACCGGAGGGCTTTGAATTATCAAAATGTTTACGATCCTAAAACAGGATTTATGAGAGGGAAAAAATTTGGAGGATGGGACAAACCATTTGATCCTTTTGAGGTAAATGCAACTTTTACCGAAGCAAATTCTTGGCAATATACATTTTTTGCCCCTCATGACACAGAAGGATTAATCAATCTAATGGGAGGACCTGAGACCTTTTCAACAAAATTGGATTCGCTATTTTCCGTTTCTCCAAAACTAACAGGTCGCCACCAGCCGGATATCACCGGACTAATTGGACAGTATGCTCACGGTAATGAACCTAGTCACCATTTTGCATACCTATATTCTTATGCTGGACGTCCGTGGAAAACACAAGAAAGAGTCCAGCAAATTATGGAGGAACTTTACACATCAAAACGAAATGGATTATGTGGTAATGAAGATTGTGGACAAATGTCATCTTGGTATAATTTTAGCGCTTTGGGATTTTATCCAGTCACTCCTGGAAAAGATTATTATGTATTTGGGACTCCTCTTTTTGAGTTCGTTACAATTCATTTGGAAAATGGAAACATATTTTCAATTAAAGCACCCAATATTTCATCAAAAAATAAATATATTCAGTCGGTTACCTTGAATGGAAAAGAATACACAAAATTATTTATAAAACATAAAGACATAATGAACGGAGGGATGTTGGTTTTTAAAATGGGTGATTCACCAAATAAATCTTGGGGGATTAAACCTGCCGATATCCCAGAATCAAAACTCCCTATTAAAGCTGTAATAAACCCTGTAATTGAAGCACCAGAAAAAGCATTTATAAAACCAATGGAAATTGCTTTAGAGAGCATAACCAAAGATGCAACTATACACTATACTATCGATGGAAAAATTCCTAATAAATCATCAACTGTATACTCAAAACCTTTTTCATTAAATCAATCATCGATGGTGAGAGCTATTGCAATTCAAGATGGTTTTGTTCCAAGCTATATTGAAAATGTTTCTTATTACAAATTACCTTACGAAATTAATATTACCTACCATGAACCCTATAGCTCTCAATATACCGCTGGAGGTGATAAGGGCTTGTTTGATACAATTCGTGGAATCTCAACTGCCTGGGGCGCTTGGCAAGGATGGCAGGGAAATGATTTTGATGCAACCATTAATTTGGGGGAACCGAGAAATGTTCATTCTATTACTGCTACATTTCTTCAGAATGCTGTGAGTTGGATTTGGCTTCCAAAAATTGTGTCGTTTTCTGTTTCAAGTGATGGAACACATTTCCAAAATATTAAACAACTTAATCATGAGATTTCCTTGAGGGAGTACACACCAACAATCCTTGATTTTAAAACTAATATTGACATGCAAATTCAGTTTGTTAGAATTCAGGCAAAAAATATTGAGGCATGTCCGGACTGGCATCCTGGAGCAGGCGGACCTACATGGATTTTTATAGACGAGATTGTAATTCAATAAGATTTTACCTAAACTCCTACTTCATTAGGCTAAATAATTGAGTTTTATCAATCGAAATTGGACACCGGAAAAGGCCGATGAATGGCAAAAAGAGGACTACATTTCCGTTTTGCTATCATCCATGTCTTATATATGTATCATGGTAGGTACCGCATTATCTTTCCTCCTAATTCCAAAAGGATTTGTTATATTGGGACTTGGTATTTTATTAGCACTACTTATGTATTGGGTGATTGATCCTAAGTTAAAAACTATTTCATCTGAGTATGAGAAAAAACAAAAGGAATACCTTATGAAATTGGATAAAATTCAGAAATGGGAGAATAAAAAATGAGCAAAGGACTCGCTGTCGTTATTGGTATGACTATCGCTTATGCTGCCTCTTTCGCAGGAATGATATTTGCTTATTTAGCCTATAAGCGGAAGCAGAAAACAAAAAATAATGATTAATTATATCCTCCTACAAGTTTCTCAAAGAATTGGTAATCCTTTGCTTGGAATTATTTTACCTGGTATTATTTTAGCTCTGTCTTTTTTATTGACACTTATGCTTATTCGATTTATTGAAAGAGAACAAAAAAAATGATTCAATTTTATTTTTTGGATTGGCTATGGCTGATACTTTTTGTTTTACTTATGATATTTTTCGGCACTTATTTTTATCGAATGGGCAAACGCTCTCAGTCCGATTTTTTTCTAGCAGGGAGAGGCCTTCCCTGGTGGCTTCCTGCTTCCTCAGTTTATGCAACTCACACTGCAACTGATACTCCTATTTGGGTTGCAGGAGTTGTATATAAATATGGATTTACGGGATTATGGTATGCATTTTTCTCTGCCTGGTGTGCTGTTAGCGCATTTATTTCTACACGAATTTTTCGACGTTCTTTGGCATACAGTCAAGCGGAATGGCAAAACTTGCGTTTCAGTGAAATGGGTGCAGAACTACTCCGAGGGTGGGTAGCAGGTTGGCAAATATTTCTAAATATGTTTATTCTTGGATGGGTTGGAATTGCTATGGGAAAACTCTGTGCATACCTTTTTGGATGGGATTTATGGATAGGTTTAGTTGTTTTTACAACTATAGGCGCAGTTTACGTTTTATTGTCCGGATATTGGGGTGTAGTTATGGCGGATTTTCAACAAGGTGTTATTGCATTTTTAATCATCATTATTGTATCAATTTGGGGTGTTTTAGCAGCAGGCGGTCCAGACCAAATTATTTCACGTCTAAATAATTACAACAGCACCTGCGAATGGAAAACACCCAATAAAAATACGACAGCAATTGTAAGAATAAATGATCCTGAATCCGGCCAAACCCTTGCCACTAGCAATCCATTTTTAATTTCTAAAACAGTTGATGAAGGAGAAATTTCTAAAACTGAAAAAAAAGTTCGGTCATTAATAAAAAATAAAAATACTGACCAATTGGAATTTCTATTCCCTAGCACAGGAGATAATTTAAAAGGTAAATATGGTTATCAAATTGTCTGGACATCAGGTCATACAGGAAAACATGTCAATGTAGATTATTCACTTGATAATGGTATCTCTTGGAATTCGGTTTCGGTAAACCATTTCGATGGTCAATCCTGGCGACTAGATTTATTTAGCTTTACCGGAATGTTTGATGGGCAATTCCCCGTAGCCTGGTTTATCACCATGATGATTATTTCGCTTATCGGTGGCTTCGGGATGGGAACATCTATTGATTGGTATCCTGAAGCACAACGTATACAATCTGCTAAAACCGTGAGAGATGCTTCCTATAGCATTTGGGCAGGGTCCGCAATGGTTTTGATGCGAAATTCAGTTTGGGCAGCAGCTATTATTGGATTTTTTGTTTTGTTCCCAGAAATTGGTAACAGTGGAGATTATGAAATGGCTTGGTATAGGGTAGGCTTCGAGTATCTTCCTGTAGGATTAGTGGGATTTTTATTTGCGGGAATATTAGCCATTCATTTATCTACCGTTTCAACTCATTTGAATTTAGGCGCAATGTATGCCACACGAGATTTTTACCATCATTATATTAATCCGAAAGCCGATGAAAAAAAGTTAGTTTTTGTAGGCAGAGTCGCAACCTTTATCCTTTTGCTAGGCTCATTTTTATTCGGGATGATTATTGGAGAAGAAATTACATCGTGGCTTATCTTTGCACTTTGGATTATGGCTGCTGGAGTTTGGCTACCAAATATTCTACAGGTCGTCTGGTGGAGATTTAATTCTTGGGGATATCTTTCAGCTTGGATTGCAAATCTTGGTTTAAGTTGGTTGGTTGTGTGGATTCTCCCCAGCTTTGGTGTTATCCCTGAGCTTCCGGATTATCTTCAGTTCTGGGTATTAATAATTTTAAATGCACTAATTTATTTACCAGTTACGTTTGCTACTAAACCAGAAAATATGGATCATTTGGTAGCTTATTATGTTATGTCACGCCCTATAGGTTTTTGGGGGCCTGTAAAAAGGGAAGCAGAAAAACAGGGGCTGATTTAAATCTTTTTAAAAAAACACCATTTTTTAACTATTCTTCATCAGATTTTATATTAAAATATTGTAGTGTTTCATAATTATCAAATTCTTCTTTGTTAATTTTACTTCTGAGTTAATTTCCTTCTAAATAGGAATACAAATTATGATGAATATAAATGAAATAATAGAAGATGTAGTATTATTAAAACTAGAGAATTTTGAACCACTCAAAGAATTAGGAATCACTCAAAATTCAATTTTTGCTAAAATTATGGGATACGATAATAACGGGATATGGATTCACCATCCACAATTTCAAGTTCCTGAACAAGAAAATACTGATTCTAGCAAACCCCCAAAAACTCGATCGGTAGAAGCCTCTGTATTGATCTCGTGGGGATTCATTGTTTCAATTGTTCATTTCCCAGGTTTAGAGGGATTTGATTTTCCTAATCCATTAGATAAAAATATTGGATTCAATTCTGAAGAAAAATGATATTCCTGCGATTTTTATAAAGGGTCTAAATAAATCCTATAATGGAATTCCGGCTCTTAATGGATTAAATCTTGAAATAGAAAATGGGGAATTTTTTGGATTGCTGGGACCCAATGGCGCAGGAAAAACTACTACTATAAATATTCTCTCCGGTTTAGTTTTAAAAGATAACGGGGACACACAAATATTTGGTCAAGATACTGTAACACAATATCGGGAAACTCGAAAAAAAATAGGAATTGCCGCACAGGAATTACCTCAAGATTGGTTTTTTACTATAGAAAAACTTTTATATTTTCAAGCTGGCTATTACGGAATTATAAAAAAAATAGCTGAACCTATTATTGAAAAACTACTTAAGCGTTTAGGTTTATATCAAAAACGGAACGCACGCCTTAGGGAACTTTCAGGGGGAATGAAGCGCAGGTACCAGTTAGCAAAAGCTCTGGTTCATAATCCAAAAATAGTAATTTTGGATGAGCCAACTGCTGGAGTGGATGTAGAATTTCGTCATGATATGTGGAAATTGTTTCAGGAATTGCATGAGGAAGGGAAAACAATTCTATTAACAACACATTATATTGAAGAAGCAGAAATGCTATGTAAAGATGTCGCAATAATTGATGAAGGTAAAATTATTGCAAGAGGAAAACCTGAAGAGCTAACAAAAAAATCTGGACAATCAGGAATTACCATACAATTTACAGGCTGGAAGGAATCACTAAAATTAAATTTGAAAAATTTTACTTTTACAATTGATGAAAACCGTCTTCATTTTACTGTAAAAGATCCCGAAAAATCTTTGCCTGAAATAATCAACATTTTAAGTCAAAATGGGTGCCATATTAATAATATAAAAACAGAAAAAATATCTTTAGAGGATGTATTTCTTTCATTAACTGGAAGAGGAATAAGTGAGAAATTAAGTTCATGAATTGGATTGGCATGTGGACATTGATCAAGCGTGAAGTGGGACGGTTTTTTTCCGTATATCGCCAAACAGTTTTGCCGGGACTTATCACCACCACTCTTTATATTCTCATTTTTGGGTTTACATTGGAGAAACGAATATCTGAAATACATGGAATCCCGTATACTCTATTTATCCTTCCGGGGCTTATGATGATGAATACTATTACAAATGCTAGTTCAAATTCTTCTTCTTCTATTCTACAAATGAAACTTCTTCAGCAACTTCCAGATATTCTTACTGCCCCTCTTTCCAGTTTTGAGATTTCAATGGCTTACATCATTGGTGGCACAGTTAGAGGATTCGTTAATGGAGTCCTAGTGCTAATCTTAGGAGTATTATTGGTGGGAATGCCTGTGTCAAATCCGTTTTTGTCCATATGTTTTCTATTGATTGTCTCATGGTCATTTTCCAGCATGGGATTATTTTTGGGTCAAATGGCAGACAGTTGGGATGAGCTAGCTATGATGCAAAATTTTTTCCTAACTCCTCTCAGCTTTCTGGGAGGGATTTTCTATTCCATTCAAATGCTTCCTGAGTGGGCACAAACGTTGAGCTATATTAATCCAATTTATTATATGATCAATGGAATACGATATACCATCTTAGGAGTAAGTGACTCCCCACCAATAGTTAGTTTTGTAATGGCTCTTGGAATGACCGGCCTTTTTACCTTTTTAGCAGTTATGCTGATGAAAAGCGGGAAAAAAATAAAATTATGACAAGAGTTCAATTGGAACCCATAACATTCTTTTTCATTTAAATAGAATGAAGTTTACAATTTTATTTATTTTTATACTAGAATGTGTATTGGGGCAGTCCAAAGTCACAGGAGAAAAGCCAAAACTTCTTGTTTTACCATCTGATAAGGGAAAGAGTGAAAAATCAATTGAATCAACTATTACAGACCTAGTTTCATCGGAAGCAGTAAAGCTAAATAGATTTATTATCATTGATAGAAATCAAATGGAACAAATTGTTAGAGAGCAAAAACTACAAATGAGTGGTGTCATCCGTGATGAAGAAATAATAAATTTTGGAGAACTAGCTTCCGCAAAAGAAGCTCTTGTAGTTTCAGTCTTAACTTTTGGACAAAAAGGAATCCCCCCGAATGAAAAAAAATCAAATAAAAAAGAAAACAGTGGAGGGTTTTGGGAAAGAGTAGGAACAGAAATCGCAGTAGGAATTATTCGTGATATGTTTTCAAATGATAACGAGAGAAAAGAAAAATATTCTCATAATATTCAGACATCTCTTCAAATTGAGGTACGGAAAATAGATGTTGAATCGGGAAAATCTATCTATTCATTTCAAGCTTATGGTGAACACACAGGAGGCGCAAGAGCTGCATCTTTAAGCAAAGTTTTGAATAAAGTCCGACAACAAATCTCAACAAAATTAAGACGAATGTTCCTTTTGAAAAGCGAGGTATTGGATCGAAATGGAAGCAATCTTATCATGCTTTTAGGTTCTGACCTAGGACTGAAAAAGGGTACTATTTTTGAAATATTGAAACCTGATATCCACCGTACGATAAATAATAGGGAATTTATCTTACCAGGGGAATCGGCAGGATTAGTGAGGGTAACCGCTTCTGGCATAGATGCAAGTGAAGGAAAAATCGTTCGGCAGTGGAGAAAAATTGATAAAGGATATTCACTGGTTGAAAAACCACAGTATTTTGGAGGATGGACTTTCTCTGGGATGTATAATCAATCCATCAATGAAAAACGGTTAGATATTGATTATGAGTTTTTTCCATTCAATCGATTCAGTTTTACAATCGGTGGAGCTGCCGGTGTTGTAACAGACTCAAGAAATGATACTGATTTTAAAGCATCACTTAGTGGAGGAGTAAATTTAAGATTTATACATACCCGCTTTCTATCCTTTGGTACGATATTGAAAATCCCTCTCAGTTTAATTTTCAGGAAAGATGATCAACCAAAAAATGTACATAAATTTCAATTCGCTCCCACTATAGGATTGAATACAGAATTTCTTGTTTCTCGAACCAAAGATGTTGTTCTAGGTATACATTATATCTTAGCTGATAAATCTGACCGTTGGGTTTACACCGAAGGCAAAAGTGATGATGCTGTAAATCTTCACGGAGTTTGGAATGATCAAGCTGAACCAACTATTTCTCCTGCAGGAGTCTATTTTTCAATTGGAATCCGTTTTGTTAACTTTTAAGTATAAAATATATTGCTATTTATCAAATATTATAATTCAAAATGTTTTTAACATCACCTAAAAATTTCATTTAGCATTCCTGCCAAGCGTATCCCTCCTTGAAGTAATCTTATCTCGAGCAAATCCTTTTTTTGATAAAAATAGTCCCACTTCAAATCTATATTTTCAAATTCATAGGTTTGATCTCTATATATTTTTGATTCAGAGATGACATCATAAATATTCGCATTCATCCATTGAGTTTTATCCTGTTCGGATAACTTCAACAGTAAATAGTCTCCATATTCCGTATAGCTGAGTTTTTGATGGTCTATCAAATCCGTGTCCCATACAGCATGAAGATTGGTACTTTTTCCAAACCATTTTACGTTTATATCATTACCTCCTCTATCTATTCCATTACCAACATGAAGAGGTTGATGAAGATCACCTATCAGGTGCACAAGAAAATTGAGTGCTACTTTATTTTCTGTTTGGGTTCCTTTTCTCGACTCAATCAATTTAAGAAATTCCTGAACTTTCTCAACTGCTTTACCTGACCGTTTTCCTGCTTTATACGTTGTGCCATCCGGGATGGTTGCCCAGTGCCAATCATAGGTATAATCCCATTCCGAATCTGACTTTATTTCGTCAGCCCAGGTACTGACCATTGCTAAACTTGTATGACCCAAAATTGAGGTCACACCCTCTATTGCATTTTCTGTGAGATGTTTTTCTGCGATATATCCCACAATTCTATGACCTGTTTTCCCCCAACCAAAAAGGACCGACATAAAAAATGTCATACCAAAAATGAAAAGCTTTCTCATAAATCCTCCTTTATTTTAAAGAGTATGGAATAAATGCAAAAATGGTTTCCGGATGTTCATCTGAAATAATTATAAATCCTCTATCATCAATTTTGGCAAGCCCCTCCCAGTTTCGGGGGAGGTCCTTTATGAGCGCTAGCTCTACCGGTTGAGTATCAGTGGAAATAATTCCATTTTCTGTTATTTGAAATTCCAATAAGCGTTCTACATGCTCATACTTTTGATGCGTTTTACCTTTACCGTATTTTTTTGCATAGGAATCTTTTTCTTCACTATAAAAAACTTTATTCCCTGGCCAAAAATAATTAATTGCCCAAAATCTTCCATAAACATTAACCGTTGTAAAATCTGTAATTCTATATTCAACATTTGGGAATGGAATTTCAGACTTTTCAGTTAATCCAAGTGAATATCTCTTCATCATAGGATAGGGATTAGCAAGGGTGCCATTCATCTCAAATAGTACCCATAATGAATTGCGAGCGAAAATCAATGATTCAAATCCAATATTATGAATGTCTCTTGGAACTTCAATTTTTTCTAATTTATTTGTATTTAATTTGATTATTTTATCCTGCTCATCAAAAATGCCTTTTACCAAATAGCTTGTCATAGCTCTATTCTCTTCCGCTTCCAACAAAAAATAAAGATCTCCCCAAACATAGCATACCGCTTCAAATCCCTGAAACCCTGGCACAAGCTCTAATATATTACCCATATAAAAAGTATATTCTTTTGGTAAAATTGGATTGGTTGGATTTTCTATCCGATCAATAATTACCGATCTTTCAATCCCATATATAGTGGGAGCTTTTGGGTTTGGATATTGTGGTAACAGTAAAAGTGTTTCCCCTGCCCACGCCAATCCTGACATTTCTAGTTGTTTTTCAGCTGCAGGACCCGACAAAGAAAAAAGGACAGGTTTAATCTCTTTACCAAAAATTATCGAAAAGAGTAGAAAATGAATTATTTGGACTGTTTTCAATGAAATAACATTATATTTAGAAAGGAAATTCAGTGAATCCTGATTCTATGACAAGTGAAAAATCAAAAGAACAAAGATTATTAATGGTTGAGTCTCAATTAGTGAGAAGAGGTATTTCAGATAATAAAGTGTTAAAAGCAATAAAAACTATTCCGAGACATAAATTTGTTAAGCTCCCATATCGGTTTCAGGCACACTATGATGGTCCGTTACCTATCGGTCATGGCCAAACCATTAGTCAACCCAACATTACTGCTTTTATGATTGAATTGCTGGAAGTATCTTCTGACCATACTGTTTTGGAGATTGGAACCGGCTGCGGATATCAAACCGCTATCCTTTCTATATTATGCAAAAAAGTTATTTCGTTGGAAATCCATAAATCACTTGTCATATCTGCTCAAATCCGTTTGAAAAAATATGGTTATTTAAACACTGAAGTCCACTGTTCGGACGGAAAATTAGGCTGGAAAAAAGAAGCTCCATATATAAAAATTATAGTTACTGCTTGCGCTCAAAAGATTCCCAAATATCTAATCGATCAACTTGATAACAGTGGAACAATGGTTATACCAATTGCTAAAGGTAAGAGCTCTCAAGTGCTAACAATAATTAAAAAAAATAGTAAGGGAAGTATAAAAATATATGAATCTCTCCCTGTAAGATTTGTTCCCTTAGTTTAGAACATTTTATTTTATAATTATCTCAACCGGTAAAATCATTTGCATTCTATCATTTTCAAAATTTGGAAGAGCATTTAATTTGTTGCTCATCTCTTTCAGTGGACCATCTAGCTTGATAACTTTAATCTCTTTTCCACCAAATATCTTTGAAAATGAAAATGGTTCTTTTTTGGGATATTCGTCAATAATAATATCCTCTTCAGAATCAATCCCAGCTGCTTCTTTAGCAATTTCTATTGAAAAATTAAGGTCTCCTAAGACATCCACCAACCCTAGCTCTTTGGCTTCCACCCCAGACCAAACTTTACCTATACCAACTTCATGAACATCTAAAGAATCAAGTGTTTCCCTTCCTCCTGCAACTCTACTTAAAAATGTGCCATAAATATCAATAATACCCTGTCTTACCCAAAGTCTTTCTTCTTCTGTCCAAAGTCTGCTACCACTCCAAATGTCAGACCTTTCTCCAAATTTTATTCTATCGGTATTTGTATAAAACTTCTCCCACAAACCTGATAGATTTATACGCCCGCTAATCACACCAATTGACCCTGTGATCGTACTTGAGTCTGCCACTATAGTGTCAGCTTGGCAAGCAATATAGTAACCTCCAGATGCAGCAACATCAGACATAGAAGCAATAAATGGTTTTACATTTTTTGTGTCAGCAACTGTGGTATTCCATATCTCTTTCCACATAAGGTCCGATGCTAGTGCTGAACCACCACCTGAATCAATTCGCAAAACAATTGCCTTAACATCTTTGTCTTTTCGCGCAGTTTTAATGGCTTTAGAAATAGTCTCATTACCCATTACCTCAGAAACGCTCCCTTGTCTCTTACTTTTTCCAACATTAATTCCTCCAACTGCATAAATGACTGCAATCTTTTCTTTATCTTCTACCCAATTATAATTATAACTATTTTCAGAGCCTATCTCTCCAAAACTAACTAAATTTATTTTTTTATCGTTTCTTTCCTTTTTATATTTTTCAAATTTATCTGGATACATGTAATCGGTAATTAGACCCTCCTTGATTGCATCTTTTGTTAAGTATGGACCTTTATTTATTACTTCCTTTGTTTTGTCTATTGACCAACCTCTCCCACTTGCAATAGAGCTTACAAAACGATCATAGATATCATCAAAAAGCATTGTATAGTTTTCTCTCATTTCATCAGACATAGAGTTTCTAATGAACGGATCCATAGCTGACTTGTAAGGACTAATCTGCTCTACTTCAGCAACAATATCCAATGAGTCTAACATATCTTTGAAAAAACGAACTTGAATCACAAGTCCTCTTAAATCTACTGCGCTTAGATCAGGGACATAAATCTCATCAGCCATTGAAACAAAATAGTATCCTACATTTGATATCCCATTAGAATAAACAATAATGGTTTTACCTGCAGCCTTAAAACGATTCAGTGCTTCTCTCGCCTGTGCGAGCTTAGCAAAACCACCCCCAATATTTTCAAGATATATAACCATGCCCTGTATCGATTTATCTTCTGTTAGTTGGTCTACCCTATCAATCCATTTTTTTAGTTGGATTTTTTTAACGTTATCACTTAATCCAAAAATAGAAGGTAACGAGAATGAAAATGAAAATTGTTTTGGTATAACAGGTTCTTCAATGAAAGCACCATTTAGTCTCATTTCTACAAATTTTATCTTTTCCTTTTTTTTGATTTTAAACATTGTTGGACGAACCTGGCTATATCTTCTTGCTCCAAATCCACTAGACGAACCTTCCTGAGAGAAAAATCCATCAACTACACCAAAATTGAAACCAACACTAATTTGAAATTCCTCATCAGTTTTATCAGATTTTGGTCTGTAACCCAGGCTTACCTTTAACCCTTCCATAGGTACAACCTCAGCAAAAATTGATGTATGGATATTGTCAAATTCAGTAGTGTAAGAAAATAAATCTGCTCCAACTGTAACTCTATGTTCTAAAGGTCTTATCCCGGCTCCTAATCTTATCAAAGACCAATCACTCATATTTAGATTATAATCCGCTGTCATTCCTATAGATAACCTATTTATGGGTCTAATCAAAGATCCAAACCGAAAACGCTTATCGGAAAACCATTGTATCCCCCCAAGCATTTTTTCCCCCTCAAGTGAAAAACCTAAGCCAAGTGAATAATACAAGTTTGATTTATTAGCATTATTTTTGAGTTGAAACGTTGAACCAAAACCATCATCTCTGTTTGCCATATGAAAAACATATTTTGATGCGTTACCAGTTTGCATATTAAATAAAGACAGCCCAACCTGTGAATCTCTCTTCACCCCCAGACCTGCAGGATTTAAAGACATAGCGTCCAAATTATCTGCTGTAGAAACCGACATCCCTCCCCAAGGATTTTGTTGCGAAAATAAAAATGATAAGAAAACAGTAAGTATAACAATTATATTTTTCATGATATAGAATTCCTCTTAAAATTATTTCAGAAAA
>CAZNQF010000013.1:17187-20189 GCA_964575125.1 uncultured bacterium | reverse complement strand
TTATAATTACTGATTTTCAAAAAAATACATTATTTATTATTTATCATTTAAATATTAGTAAGTTCCTAGTTGCTAAGTCAGCTTTGGTTTCCTATACTTCTGCTTAGTTTTTTTGGCAGTCTGTTTTTATGAACAGATATTTGATGTTCGTTTCTCTAATGATATGAGATATCTCAACATAAAAATATTTATCATCTATTATATCTTTTAATTGTTCAATTCTTTCTATTGCTCTGTTTAATGGAGATTGAAATGTTTTATAATTTGTTGGTGCAAATGAATGAGAAAATTCTCTACGACTCCAAGCAAATATTAACGAAATAAATGTAATTATTAAAAGACTCCACTGTCCAATCTTTTTCCATGGGATTGGAAATTTCATAGGAACAGGATCCTTTAATGGTTTTAAGGTCTCCTGTCCTCTTCCATCTAACATTGATATAACTTCTATTGATATTGAATCAGTATGTAATGAATAGTTTAATGTTGTATCGTTCAGATTTTGTATTTCAACTGAGTAACCTGGAATTATTACTCTACCCGTATCCCAGCAAACAATTTGAAATTCTATCTTATTACCTTCTTCATTAATTGATTTATTCCTTATTTCAAGTGGGTCATTTACAATTAATTCTGAGAGTTTTACTTTTTGATCTGAAACACCATTTATGAACACTGTATAGGTTATTATATCCCCGATACTTACTAGGGTTGTATCTACAGATGATTCCACAAAAAAATTATGCGAATCATCTAGATTAGATGAGCATCCAAAAAAATAAAACCCACAAATAAAAACTATACTTGAAAAAAAATTAAATCTCAGTCTTTTATACACGTTTTTCACGACGTTGAAAATAAGACATAAGCGGTTCTATATAGTCTCCTTTTGTAGATATAGAAATTAAATCAAATTTATTTTTTTTGCACTTTGAGTTTAACTCATTAATATTAATATCAATTAAATTCTTATATTCTTCTCGATTTGTATGTTTTGATGTGTCAATCCAAAATTCTTCATTCGTTTCCTGATCCAAAACTTTAACTAAACCGAGGTCTGGTAATTCTTTCTCAGAGGGGTCAAAAAGACGAATTCCAATAATATCGTGTTTTTTGTTAACCATTTTTAATGTTTTCCAATATTTTGAATCAATAAAATCTGAGATTAAAAACACGACACTTTTTCTTTTTGCAACTTTTAACAAAAAATCCAATGCTGAATTAATTGAAGTCCCTTTGTTCTTGGGTTTAAAATAAAGTAACTCCCTAATTAACCTTAATATATGAGACTTCCTTTTTTTGGGAGGAATATATTTTTCTACTTCATTACTGAAGAAGATAACGCCAACTTTGTCATTATTTTTAATTGCAGAAAAACCTAAAACTGCAGCGATCTCAGTTCCCAATTCCATTTTTAGTTTTTCAACCGTTCCAAATTGGCCTGAACTACTTACATCCACAATCATATAGACAGTCAATTCACGTTCTTCTTCAAATATTTTTACAAATGGACTACCTACTCTCGCTGAAACATTCCAGTCAATTAATCTAATATCATCGCCGGGTTGATATTCTCTGACCTCTGAAAACATCATTCCTCTGCCTTTGAAAACTGAATGATATTCACCTCCAAATAAATCATTCACAAGGCCCTTGGTCCTTATTTCAATACGACGTACTTTAGAAAGTATTTCCGGGGAAATCATATTTTATTATGGGAGGCTCCGTAATACCCAGTTATTAGGGTATTTCTATTGTGTCATAAATACGCTGGATGATATCCTCTGGTGACATTTCTTCTGCTTCAGCTTCATAGGATAAAATAACTCGATGTCTTAACACATCCATCCCTACATATCTCACATCTTCTGGTGTGACATAACCTCTGTGTTCTAAAAATGCTCTTGCTTTTGCAGCTAAAGTTAAATTGATAGTGGCCCGTGGGGACCCACCATATTCAATCAATCCTTTCAAATCTTGCAAATTAAATTCATCCGGTTTTCTTGTTGCAAAAACAATATTTAAAACATATTCCTCTATTTTTTCATCGACATAAATATCATTTACAATATTTTGAGCATTTAAAATTTGTTTTGGGGTTACAACTGGTTCTAAGGTTAACTCATTCGTTGTTCTTGAAGCCTGACGCAAAATAAGTCTTTCCTCTTCTTTACTTGGATAATCTACTTTTAGCTTAAACATAAATCGATCTACTTGAGCCTCGGGCAATGGATATGTTCCCTCTTGTTCTATTGGATTCTGTGTAGCTAAAACGAGGAATGGAGGAGAAAGAGAAAACGTATTTTCACCAATAGTAATTTGTCTTTCTTGCATTGCTTCTAATAGTGCACTTTGCACTTTTGAAGGTGCTCTATTTATTTCGTCTGCTAAAATGATGTTTGCAAAGATTGGTCCTTTTCGAGTTTCAAATTCGCCGGTCTTTTGGTTATATATTAATGTCCCCAATAAATCTGCAGGAAGCATATCTGGAGTGAATTGAAGACGTTGAAATTTTGTATCAATCAACTGAGAAAGTGATTTAACTGTTAGTGTTTTTGCCAGTCCTGGTACGCCCTCCAATAAAATATGGCCATTCGCTAAAAGACTAACAATAATTTTATTGATCAACTCCTCCTGCCCAATAATAACTCGACCCAAAGCCTTTTTTAAATCATCAACAAATACAGATTCCGTTGAAATCTTTTCATTGATTTCTGTTAGACTAAATTCTTTCATTTATTTTATGATTAAGAAGAAATATGTTTTAGTGCAGGGATATCATTAATATCTTTGCCAAGCCAGTCAATTTCAAATTCTACGGAAGGAGCTAATTCATGATCAGGATACTTGTCAAGAAATAGATTGTATTCAATAAGAGCGCTTTCTGAATCTCTTACTTCATTAACGTTGGCATAAATATATCCAATCATAAACTGTGCATGTGGTTCATCTCGTGTCTCCGGGAAATTATCCACAACGGACCTATAATGATGATATGCATC
>CAZNQF010000013.1:14918-17177 GCA_964575125.1 uncultured bacterium | reverse complement strand
AAATCATTCATAAATATATCACCTATGAGGTATTGAGATTTGGGTGCAATATCTGATTCACCAAAATGTTTTACAACATAGGATAATGCATCAATAGACATCTTATATTCCTTTTCATTTCTCAAAGTTTCTGCACGGGAATATAATTTAAAAGAATAGTTTTCAATATATTCCTTGGCTTCATTTATCCTATCCCAATTTTCATGTTTTTTAACAATTTGATTAAAGCTGCGATATGCTTGTCTATATTTTCCCATTTTAAACGTTTCTACTGCTTTGGAAAAAATTATTTCTGGCGAGCTGCCACAGCCTACTATGAAAAAACATAAAATAAAAAGTAAATAGTGTTTGCTTAATTTATTCATTTTTCTATCCAAAAAACCGTGAAATTTATACGTAGGATCAAAACCATCCAAAGTTTTATTATTTTTCAATGTTTTTCCATTTAATAAGTTTCAAATTAAAAAATGTAATTTGCGCCCATTTGAATTTTCCAATTCTTTGAACCATCCAATGGAACAGCAAAATCTAATCTGAATGGTGCTAAGGGCGTAGTTATAGTTAATCCTAGTCCAGCATCCCACATAAATGAATTTAGTTTATCTAAATTGAATGTATCTGACAAGATACCACCATCTATAAATATTTCTCCCCCCAAAATCCAAAAAAGTGGGAAACGATATTCCCAATTTATTAAAATTCAGAATAAGTCTCCTACCGGATTTCCATTTGAGGCAATTTTAAATCTAAGCATGTCCCATCCTCTCAAGCTTGAGCTTCCTCCCAAATAAAATAGATCATATTGAGTATCTTGTAAATTTGTCATATCCCAATCATAAATTTTACCGATTTTGTATCTTCCAGCAAAAATTGTCGATTTATATATTTTGGAATAATGATTAAATCCAAAATCAAGTTTATAAAAAGATTTTGAACCGCCTAAAATTCCTCCTGACATATGAAAGATAGAAAAGAATCTGAATCCAGTTGAAGGCATTATAAGATTATCAGTTCTATCTATATAAGTAGTAAGTGTATAGGTTCGTTGCTCTAATTCTTCAGTTTCAAAAAATTTCTCCCATTTTAATTCAGAATGGAGATAAGATCTATCATTTAGATTCCTTTGATTAACAAATTTGAATCCATACCTTGAAATATACGGATCTTGAAATCTTCCAAATGCTTTAAAGGTTTCATAGAAGAAACCTATTTGAGTCGGGAGCCTTCTCTGTAAAAACCACTGATTCCCTATATCTGTATTAAAAGTAATTTTTGGATACATATAGTCTTGAGATGGGATAATGTATCCTGCTAATTTAATATTGAAATTTGTAGTTGTAAAATTTAGGCTCCTGTTTCTCCAACCGAATTCTGCTCCTGCGCCGGGTAAAGGTTCTGCACCTTCATAATATTCAATTGGATAATAACCACCTATTGATTGCCACTCCCGAGATTTAAATTGTTTAACATGTATCTTTAAATGAACAGTTGAGTCACTACCTAGAATAGGAGATGGTGAAATCTGAGCGTATGAAAATATACCAGATTCAAGCAACCTTCTTTGGGATAAATCTATTTCATCTTTCCTATATAAATCCTTCTGATTAAAAGTTAATTCTCTTACCACTATATTTGATTTAATACTTTTTAGCCCTTCTATTAAATATGTTTCTATATAAACATCTTTTCCTTCATTAATATCGATTATTATTTCAGCTGAGTCATTTAGTGATTCATATACATCAATCTCAGTAAAAAGTTTTCCAAATTTTTGATATTCACTTTTAAGAATTGGTAAGTTTTTATTTAAATCTATGGGATTATAATAGCTACCGACTCTCAGTTTTAAAAAAAATAAAATTTGGTTTTCTGAAATTGTTGAATTACCAAATATATTGACATTTTTTAAAAAAATCTGTTTCCCCTCTTCCAAATTAAAATAGACATCTGCATAATTATCCTGAATATGTACAGAATCCTTGACAATTGCGTTTATGAATCCTTTGGAAATATAAAACGTTTTTAAACTTATTGCGTCAAATTTTTGAAGTCTTCTATCAAAATATTGTTTATTAAATAAAGAAGAGGGCTTAGTTTTAATCACTGATAATAATTCAGAGCTTTCTAATACATGAAATCCCCTTAAATTTACTGATCTTACAATTATTTTTTGAGATGAGCTACCTAAAAGATCGGCTGATAAAAATCCGATTATCCCAATTAAATAATATATATTTTTCATACAAATATTTAATAAGA
>CAZNQF010000013.1:8448-14901 GCA_964575125.1 uncultured bacterium | reverse complement strand
TAAATAACGATTGACCTTATATTCGATTCCTACCATATGGCTTGGATTCGTTAAAGAAAAAGATCGATGGTATGCATACTTTAGAGCTACCTTATTAGACAATCCTGCTTTGATAGAAAAAGAATCTGCATTTTTTGGATCTAAAATACCTGTAACTCCTTCAATTTGGACTTCATTTAATATTCCAAATTGATTCAACCCACTCAATTCCATGATTTTTCTATCAAATTGAGAATCAATCCATTTTTCTATTTTTACAGCCGCTTGATTTCCTAAGCCTGTATATGAAACAGTCTGATCTTCAAACCGTTTACCCCATGTTAATAGTTCTAAAATATCACTTTGTGAAAAACCACTTTCACTGCTGAGTAATAATGTTGGTTGAGCTAATGGGCCCGTGAATGATACTTGTATTACCTCATCTTCAATCTCTGTAGTTGCAATGACATCTAAGATTGGATTAAACCCTTTTTTTGTAAAAGATAAGTGGCCTTCAGAGAGTAAGAATACTTCGCTGTAATAATAGAATTTCCCATCCTTAAAAAATAATTCACCTGAATAATCGGCATCATTTTCTCCCAATTTTGTATAATGAATCTCGCCAGATAAATTGGCATCAATCTGACTATTGACTAATGAAATAGATTCTCTAATCGGTATATCTAGATCATAATAAACTAAATTGCGTCTATCATTATCAGATTTTCCACCGGCGATTACAGACGTATTAAATTCTTTAAATAAAGTTAGCTCATTTAACAAAATGTTCCCGGTCACGGATACTGTATCTTTTCCTGAAATATTTAGATTTAAATCAGCATTTCCTTCCATTTCGTCAGTTAGAGATTTAAAGATAATTTCTTTTCCCGTTATTTTTAGATTATATGCAGGGTTAAAAAATTTGTTTAGATCAATGTTGCCGCTAATAAAAAAATTATTTTGGGTAGCCTGTCTAGATTTTATCCCTTGAAAATCACTAAATTGTAAAATGTTATTAATAATTTTACCTCTTCCATCTATTTGAGTTATTGGTTTATCTAATAATAACATATACAAATTACTTTTTTCAATACTAATTGAACCACTTCTAGTTAGATTATTCCACGGTCCTGTAATAGATAAATCAATGTTGACTTCCCCTCTTAATGAATCAACAGAAGAAACATATTCTGTTATAAAATCCATATGATTGAATCTTCCATTGAACCTTAGATCTACTTCTTTTTCAAAAACTTTTTCACCGATATGATTTGAATCTATATCTAAATCGATTGGCAGGTTTGCATAGCCAGTAATATTACCGTTAGAATTTTTTGCTGATAATGAATTAAATGTTATTAACTTATCTTTATAATAACCACTGCTCTTTATATTCCCTAAATATATCATATCATAATACCCCTCATCTACGTATAAGTTAAAATTATAAACTGGACCATCGCTATTGCGCATTAGATTAAATTCTCCTGAGACCATACCCGTAACGGGTAACCAATCTGGATAGAATTGGTTCATAATTTCTATATCTAGAAAAGTAAAATGTGATTCAAACACAGCTGATGTTTTAGACTTTTTTCTGTCAAATGGGATGCTGCCGGTAAAATAAAAAGCGGTTTTATCTTCACTAGTTAATGCGAAATTTTCAATATGAATCATATTGTCTTTTATCATTGCTTCGATTATTAAATCGTTAAATATTTGCTTATAAAATTTGCCATTTTTTACTGTGAGGTCAATAGAAAAAGATTGATCTGAATTCGTTTTTTTAAATCCAATTTCTCCAAAGATTAATCCGGATAAATCCATTTTATTTTCTTGTAAAAAATTATTTATAAATCCTCCATCTACATTTGATAACCTAATTCTACCATCAATGTCTGGATCAACATCTAAAACTCCCTCAATTACTCCATCATCCAAATGAATAATGAAAGGTTCAATTGAAACATCTCCATTTTTAATAGATATAACGAATGGTTTTGGAAGCGCTAAATAATGTGAATTATATGCCATAAGAATTTTATCGATTGAAATAATTTCTTTTTGGATTATTTCTCCGGAAGCCTGAACAAAATTATTATCTGAAATAATTGAAATATCTCTTAGGGAAATATCGCCGTTTTTCAAGACAACATCTAATTCACCCTCACCTAAATCTAATTCTGCCCATTTACCCTCTTCAAAAATTAATTGAATCTCACCGCTCTTTAATTTTTGGGGGTCTTTGATATAACCATTTATTCGATAATTTGAACAAGAAAATAATGATGTAGTAAATTCTTCATACAAAATATCTAATAAAATTTCAGGAGAATTTAGATCTCCCTTTAATCTTATATCTCCCGTCAAATTACCCTTAATATTAATACCATCGTTATTCAAGGGAAAAATATCAATTAAAAAATCTGAAACACTCATTTTTAGATTAGAATAATTTGTAACTACATCAATCATTCCATCTATAGTTATATGCTGATCATTGAGAACAGCTATAAGGGGTTCTGTTAATTCAAAAGTGACCCCATTGAATAACCCTGATAATGATGCTGTTAAGGTGTCACCAGGTATAAGTCCTGTATCAATTAAATCTGCTGAAAACGACCATTCCTGTAATTTGTTATTTGCTATAAAACCGGTATAATAAAGTTCTCCATCCAAATTAATTGTTGAATGGTAATCAAACCAATCCTGTAATTTAATGTTATGTATTTTGCTCCAGCCAGACAATTGACCTTCTGGAGTCAGAATAATATTCAGATTTATTAAAGAGTTTTCATATTTTAATTTTGCATCATTGATTGAAACAATATTATCCTGAATATTAATATTTAATTCAACAGGAATTGTATCTCCAACTTCATTCCATAGTTTAATTTTTGTTATGGTTTTTATTAAATCTGAATGAGAATAAATTTCACCGCTAACTTTGTTAAAATCTGGCTTTATCTTTGGAAAAGATGGAAAATAATCTCCAATATTAAAATTTTGGAAATAAAAAATGTTTTTTAAGGAAATACTATTCCTTTCATTAAAAGAAAATACAAATTGAAAAGGATTACTTTTCCAATCTGCATTAATTTTTATATCCAAAACTTGTAAATCAGCATCACATTGAAGTATACTATCGATAATATCAATTCCACCAAAATAGGTTGAATCATAAACTAATGATTCATCTAACTGAATTACTAATATATTTTCAACAGATTTTGCATGTCCTCGTGTATAAAAAGACAGAGGCTTAATCTTTTTTTCTATATCTATAATTCCTGAAACAAGAAAATCCCTCACCAATATATCTGGAAATGTGTCAGGGATAATATTGATTTCATTATTAGTAGATCCATTTAGAACTGAATCTTGAACGGCTGAAAAAATATTTAGGTTGTCTACTCTTAAATAATCGATGGTGGTCAAATTAAATATTGAAGCCCAGATACTCAGTTATACCGACCAATAATTAATTGTAATTATGGAACAGTCAGAATAAATTAATTTTGTATTATCCCCTGATACGGTTGTAAATATATTTCCTTTTAAAGTACCTATTTCTAATACAATTCCATTCTGTTTTCCAAAATGAGAATTACAATATGTCTCTATCCTATCTTTCCAAAGATTTGGTTGAAAAAGAGTGAAGCAGAATATGCCCAAGAAAATTATTATTATAACTGTAATTAATTGAATTTGTTTCATCAAAAAAAAGAATATTATTGAACTAACGAAATTACAGCTTAACTGTTCCAAAAACAAAAAGAGCACCAAAATCCGGTGCTCTTTGTTTCTCTAAGATTAATATTGATTATAATTTAATCTACAACCTCAAAATCAGCGTCTTCAATTTCTTTCTCATCCTTTATTTTTGAGGATGATTTTTTGTCTGATTCTTCATTTACTGGCTCACTATTGTTTTCCTCTTCTGATTTTGAAGCTTCGTACATTTTTGAAGCACATATATTCCAAACTGCATTTAAATCTTCAATTGAAGATTTTATATCATCAATATTTGATCCCTCATTCGCTTTTTTTAACTTTTCAAGTGATTTAGTTAATTCTTCCTTTTCTGAGCCTAGTTTATCTCCGTTTTCATCTATATTTTTTTCGGTTTGATAAATAAGTTGTTCAGCTTGATTTTTGATTTCAACAGATTCACGCTTTTCTTTGTCCTCTTGTTCATGTTTTTTAGCATCATTAACCATTTTATCAACTTCAGAATCTGATAAGCCACTTGAAGCTTCAATACGGATACTTTGTTCTTTTCCGGTAGCTTTGTCCTTTGCATTGACATTCAAAATTCCATCTGCGTCGATATCAAATGTTACTTCTATTTGAGGAATACCCCTTGGTGCTGAGGGAATATCAGCTAAATGAAATTTACCAATAGTTTTATTATCAACTGCCATTTCTCTTTCACCCTGTAAAACATGTATTTCAACTGTTGTTTGATTATTTGCGGCAGTACTAAATACCTGAGATTTGTTTGTCGGGATTGTAGTGTTTCGTTCAATTAATTTAGTTGAAATATTTCCTAAAGTTTCAATTCCTAATGATAATGGAGTAACATCAAGCAATAAAACATCTTCAACATCACCTGATAACACTCCTCCCTGAATTGCAGCACCTACTGCTACCACCTCATCAGGATTGACACTCTTGTTTGGCTCTTTTTTGAAAATTTCTTTCACTTTTTTCTGTATTGCTGGCATTCGTGTCGAACCACCCACAACTATAACTTCATCAATATCTGAAGGAGAAAGACCTGCATCTTTAATCGCATCTTTACAAGGTTTTATAACACGCTTTATCAAGTCACCTGCTAATTCTTCAAATTTTGCCCTTGTAAGATTTAGATTTAAATGTTTTGGTCCAGATGAATCAGCGGTGATGAAAGGTAAATTTATATCAGTTTGTTTTGAACTCGACAACTCTATTTTAGCATTTTCACCAGCTTCTTTTAATCGTTGGACAGCCATTGGATCCTTTTTCAAATCAATACCATCACTTTTTTTAAACTCAGCAGCAATCCAATCTATAATTTTTTGATCAAAATCATCTCCACCCAAATGAGTATCCCCATTAGTTGATAATACTTCAAATACTTTACCACCCAATTCAAGGACTGATATATCAAATGTACCTCCACCTAAATCAAATACAGCTATTTTTTGGTTAAAATCTTCATCTTTATTCTTATCCATTCCATACGCTAAAGAAGCTGCAGTCGGTTCATTTATAATGCGCTTTACATTTAAACCAGCTATTTTACCTGCATCTTTTGTTGCTTGTCTTTGAGAATCATTAAAATAGGCTGGAACGGTAACTACTGCATCTGTAATTTTTGTGCCCAAATGATCTTCAGCCATTTGTTTCAATTTCTGTAAAATCATTGCACTGATCTCGGGAGGAGTGTAGTCTTTTTTACCAACTTTAATGATAGCAGAACCAGTTTTATTCTTTCCTACTTTGTAAGGAACTTCACTTATTTCTGTCCCAACTTCATCAAACATTCTGCCCATAAATCTTTTCACAGAATAAATGGTATTTTCGGGATTTGTAACAGCTTGCCTTTTGGCAGGCTGACCAACCAATCTTTCATTATTTTTTGTAAATGCCACAATTGAAGGAGTTGTTCTTGCACCCTCAGAATTATTTATGACCGTTGGTTCACCACCTTCTAAAACTGCAACACAAGAATTTGTAGTTCCTAAATCTATTCCAATAACTTTTCCCATGATTAAATTTCTCCGATATTATTAGTTTAATTATAAAATTATAATTTGTAAATCATTAATTCAAATTGTATACCAAGGAGTATCCTATGCCTATATGGCAGATAATATATATACTATTGTCAGACCTTAAAAAATATGTAAGTTATTAGATATAGTTAATATAAATCAATTTTGAAACAAGAGTCTTTATAGTACTTTGTTTTTTCGCTGGGAATTAATTCTAATTTTTCCATTATGACAATCAATCTTTATTGTATCACCTAATAAAATTTCATTATCTAAAAGCATCTCAGAGATTGGATCCTCTAAAGATATCTGTACTTCACGTGATAAATTCCTTGCACCATATTCTTGATTAAAACCATTGTTGACTAATAGTGTTTTAGCTTTTTTTGTAATCGTAATTTTTAGTCCCAATTCACTTAAATTGGATACAAGATCTCTCAGAAATAAATCGATAATTTTTAAAGCATCTTTTTTAGATAAAGGATTAAATACGATTGATTCATCCAATCTGTTAATAAATTCCGGCCTGAAAGAATCTTTCATTTTCTCCAGAATTCTATCCTTAACGTCATTAAAATTATTTCCTGGACTTTCATCCCCAAATCCATATGAATTTGTATTTAATTCATCAGTCCCTAAGTTGGATGTCATGATAACTACAGTATTTTTAAAATCAACTTTCCTACCCAAACCATCAGTTAAAACACCTTCATCA
>CAZNQF010000013.1:0-8438 GCA_964575125.1 uncultured bacterium | reverse complement strand
CACAATTTCCTCAACCTATACTATTGAATATGTATTTCGGCTCACTAGCTCAGTTAATTTTCCTCCTTCTTCGTATCCAACATAGCCAGGAGGCGCACCAATAAGTCTTGAGGTTGAAAATCGCTCACCATATTCAGACATATCTAACTTAATTAGAGATTCTTGCCTGCTAAACATATGCTTAGCCAAAACTTTTGCCAACTCAGTTTTTCCCACTCCCGTTGGCCCCAGAAATAAAAATACGCCTATAGGACGTGAAGGATTTTTTAATCCTGTCCTTGCTCTCCGGATTGCACGCGTCAAGCAGTTTATTGCCTCATCTTGCGCCACGATCTCTTTAGCTAATTCTTTAGACATATTGGATAATTTTCTTGATTCAGATTCAGCTATCTTATTTACAGGGATACCTGTCATCTGAGCTACAACATCTGAAATTATATCTTCTGTAATTAAAACAGGGTGCTTCTCCGCTTCTTTATTCCATCGCTTTTGTGCCTTATTAAGCTTTTTATTTAGCTGCTGCTCCGAATCTCTCAATGCAGCAGCTTCTTCAAATTTCTGCTCAGATACGACAGATTCCTTTTCCTTCTTTATTATTTCAATCTCTTTTTCAATCTCTAATATTTCATCCGGAACAATTAAATTACGAATATATGCTCGTGAACCAGACTCATCCATTACATCAATTGCTTTATCTGGAAGGTATCGCTCATTTATATATCGATGCGAAAGAAATACACAGGTTTCTAGAGCTTTTTGATCATAGATTACATTATGATGTTCTTCATAATTTCTCTTTAGCCCAGTTAAAATTTCAATAGATTCCTTTATAGTTGGAGGGTGTACTAAAATTTTCTGGAACCTTCTTTCCAATGCACCGTCTTTCTCTATATGTTTTCTATATTCATCCATTGTAGTTGCTCCAATACAATGAATGTCTCCCCTTGCTAATGCAGGCTTAAACATATTTGAACCATCTAATGAGCCAGCTGCACTCCCTACACCTACTAGCGTATGGAGCTCATCTATAAACAAAATAATATTTCTTGTATTTTCCAATTCAGTCATAATTGTTTTTATGCGCTCTTCAAACTGTCCACGATATTTTGTCCCCGCAACGATAGAAGCGAGATCTAAAGCCATTATACGTTTATTATATAAAATCCGAGGGACTGTTTTACTGTTAATCCTTTGCGCTAGCCCTTCAATAATAGCAGTTTTCCCTACACCTGGCTCTCCTATTAAAACAGGATTGTTTTTCTTTCTCCTTGTCAATATTTGAGCAACCCTTTCGATTTCATCATATCTACCAATAATTGAATCTAATTCATTATTTTTAGCTAATTGTGTAATGTCCCGAGAAAAATGATTAAGAGCTGGTGTTTTTTCTTTTTTTATTTATTCAGGAGAGAAAGCTATCACATTTATATCCTTTTTGTAATCACCTTTTTTCTCAAGCATCTCCCGCATTGCATGATAAGAAATATTAAAAGCATTTAATGTCTCAAAAGCAATCCCTTCCGATTCTCGTAAAATTGCTAATAACAAATGCTCATCATCAGCAATGGTTACATTTAATTTTGTAGCTTCATTATAAGTGTTTCTAAGAATTCGCTCTGCCCTTCTAGTAAGCGGCAGATGTCCTAACGTCATTGTTCCACCCGAAGATTTAATTTTGTCTTCAATCATAGATCGTATTTCATTAATGTCACAATTATAAATATCAAATAATTTAAATGACATTCCAGCGCCCTGCTTTGTGATCCCTAGCAATAAATGCTCTGAACCAACATAACTATGCCCCAAACGGATTGCTTCTTCCTTTGCATACCGCATAATTGATTGAACTCGTTTGGAAAAATTCTCTTTCATATGCATAAAATTACTTCTTATCGTGAATGTATCAAAGGTTATCCATCACATTTAGTTCTTTATTAAACAGAAAATATTGACGATTTGCTATTTGTGCAGCAACCTTATCATGAGTTGCAATAACTAATGATTGCTTAAATTCAGTGCAAATCTCCTTGATAAGATTTAAAAAAATTTCTGTATTCTTTTCATCTAGATTTCCTGTGGGCTCATCTGCTAAAACTAAAACAGGTTTTTGTATTAACGCTCTCATAACTGCAATGCGCTGTCTTTCTCCGCCTGACAATTGATGAGGATAGTGAGTCATCCTATCACTTAAACTCATTATATTAAACAACTCAATTGCTCTGGAATGAACATCCTCAGATTTATTTATAAGAGAAGGCAGTATTACATTTTCGTAGGCTGTAAACTCCGGTAATAAATGATGAAATTGAAAAACAAACCCCAATTCTTTATTTCTTATTAAGGCTAATTCATTTTCATCTAAAGTAGAAATATTTTTCCCATTAATAAATAAAGAACCAGAATCAGCTAAATCCAATGTCCCCAAGATATTTAATAATGTAGACTTACCTGAACCTGATTCTCCCATAATACTTACTATCTCACCTTTATCTAAATCTAATGAAATATTATTAAGAACTTTGAGAGTATCATTTCCATTAGAATATGATTTTTCGATTTTTTTACATGACAAAATCATTTTTCTAATTGCAGTGCTTCTATAAGTGAAATTTTAGCGGCTTTTCTCGATGCAAGAAAAGATGCACCAAGCACTAGAAAAAAAGAAAGAATTGGAATACACAAAAATTCACTAATAGAAATTTCCATGGGAAGGGATTTCATAAAATATATCTTCTCAGGTAAGGGGAAAATTTCAACATGCGTTTGTAGCCATACAACCCCTCCTCCTATTATTGAGCCCGAAATACATCCAGCTAAACCTAAAATTATTCCCTGATACAAAATAATCTTTGTGATTGCATTTCGCGTATATCCGATTACTCTTAAAATGCCTAATTCTCTCCATTTTTTTCGGATAATTAAAGCTAAATTTGAAATAAGATTAAAGCAGGCAACAATAATTATTAAAGCTAGAACTAAAATTGCCCCTTTTTTCTCTAACTTCATTGCCTGAACTAGAGCAGCATGATTGTCCATCCATGTATAAACTAATCCATGATTTACAATATCAACTATTGATTTTTTAATATCTGATAAAGATGCATTTGGGTAAGTCCTAATTTCAAAATTATTTGTGATTTGATTAGAGCTAAATAAACTCATACCCATTTTTTTAGATATAAAAACCATTTGTTCATCATAATTCAAAACATTAGATGAAAATACCCCTACGATTGTTCCGCTTACTTGAATTGGGAAACCAATTGGAATTCTAATAGAATTGGGATTTACAAACCTTACTATATCTCCCAATGCCAGATTCAACTTCTGCGCGAGGACCTCTCCGATGAATACCCTATTATTGTATCTATTAAAACCAAATTTATCAATTTCAATTTTTCCAAATGAATAAAAATCTAACAAAGAATCAATTTCAACTGCTTTAACGCTTACAACAGTATGATCTTTCTCATTATTTATAATAATTGCGTTATTATTTATTACAGATAAACATTGCTTCACCCCATTAATTTTTATTATATCCAAAATGGGTAAATTAAAATCTTTTTCTGTAATTATTTGGATGTCGCTTTCAATACCACTTATTTTTTCAACCACTTTAGATTCAAATCCATTTAAAACAGAGATAGAGATCACCAATGCAAAACAACCGATCGATATACCCAGAACAGCAACCCAACCGGTTGTTTTACCTACAATATTATGCCTAGTCTTTAAAAATCTTTTGGCTATTAAATAAATTGGGCTCATTCGTAACTAATCGCTTCCGATGGTTTGATTTTTTCTGTATATGCGGTGGGAATAATAGAAGAAATAATCGAAATAATTATACTCAAAAATATAATTATAATAAAATATTTCCATGATATCATTACCGGAATTCTATCCATGAAATAAACATCCGAAGGGATAGAAATCAGCTGATATTTTTTTTGAATCCAAATTAATCCCAGTCCAACTATTCCGCCTAAAGAAGTTCCCATTGTTCCAATAATAACTCCATCAAGCAGAAATATAAATCTAATTTTTTTAACAGTACACCCCAACGATCTTAATAGTCCAATTTCTTTTATTTTTTCTAGAATAATCATAGAAATAGCAGAAACAATATTTATGATGCCGACCAAAGCAATCATACTGAATATAATTAATATTGGCCATTTTTGAACAGACATCCACTCATAAAGAGTACTGTGCTTTTCTTTCCACGTTGTTATAAAATAAGGATATCCCAATTTTTCAAATAACTGTTCAGACAGTTTTTTTATTTCAAAATTTTCTGGAACATAAATTGAAATCCCAGATACTTGATCATTCATTCTAAAAAAATCTCGGACAGTGGACAAAGTTGCATACATCATGGATTTATCGTATTCTCCAACACCAGACTGAAACAAACCACTAATTGTTAATTGTTTCATATCTATTTTTTTTGAGTTTGATAAAAAGCCATCCATATGCGATATGATTATTTTGTCACCTATACTTACTTTCAATTCATCAGCTAATTTTCTCCCAATTATACATTGATTTTTTTCTAAATTGGCTGAACCAGCATTAATGATTGTTCCCAATTTTAATTTGATATTTTCTTCAGATATTCCCTCCAATAGAATACTTTGTATTTTTTGTCCTTTACGAATCAAAACAGGATCTCTTATAAAAGGGATTATCCTTAACTCTTTTGAAACAGAATTTAAAAAAATAAATAAACTATCTTGTTTCCCCTCAATTGAGTTGCCCAATATATGTTGTATTTGAATATTACCATCAAAGGTCACTAATTTTTTTGAAATAGTTTTTTCAAATCCATTTAAAATGCCTGTGGTAATGATAAGAGCAGCAACACCAATTGCTAGTCCTATAACTGATAATATACTGGCAAAAGATGTAAAACTTTGAAAATTTTTTGACCGCAAATGACGATATGATACGGTACCTAAAAAAGATATATTATTTTTTATTTTGATCGAAGTGTAGGGAATAAAATTACGTCTTTAATCCAGCGCTGTTCTGTTAGTAACATTACCAATCTATCTATACCAATTCCGACTCCTCCTGTTGGAGGCATACCTGTTTCCATAGCCTCAAGGAATTGTTCATCGATTGGCTGTGCTTCCTCATCCCCATCTTTTAGTAACCTATCTTGTGCTTCCAACCGTTCTCTTTGATCTATTGGGTCATTTAATTCGGTAAAAGAATTTGCAAATTCAGTGCCAGCAATAAATAATTCAAATCTCTCTACTATTTCAGGGTTACCCTCTCTATGCAGTTTTGCTAATGGAGATATTGCCTTAGGATAATCTGTAACGAATGTTGGCTGTTTTAGAGTTGGTTCAATAATATGTTTCATTAACTCATCCAATAGCTTACCGTAACCTGCTCCATCCTCTATATCAATGCCATGGTTTTTACATAATTTTGATAATTCCTCAGCGGTTGCCATGGATAAGTCTGAACCAAATATATTATTCATCAATTCAAAAATCGGTTTTCTCTCAAAAGGTTTTGTAAAATCAACAACCACATCATTCCATTTTACCGATGTGATTTCCATTGCTTGCGAGACAAACTTAAATAGCGACTCTACTGTATCCATATTCTGATTATAATCTGCATAGGCTTGATACCACTCCAACATGGTGAATTCCGGATTGTGGTTTCTATCAATCCCTTCATTTCTAAAATCTTTGCTCATTTCATAAACTTTTTCAAACCCTCCAATTATTAATCGCTTTAGATATAATTCATCAGCAATTCGAAGATAAAATGTTTGGTCTAGTGCATTATGATGTGTGGTAAAGGGGCGAGCATTTGCTCCACCATATAATGGCTGTAAAACCGGTGTTTCAACTTCTAAAAAATTTCGGTCGTTTAAAAATTGTCTAATTGAATTTACTATCTTAGTTCGTTTAAAAAAAATGTCTTTTACTTCAGGGTTTACTATAAGGTCCAAATACCTTTGACGATATCTCTGCTCTTTATCTTTAAATGCATCAAACACTTCACCATCTTTTTCTTTAACAATTGGTAAGGGTCGGATACTCTTAGATAAAATTTTCAACTTTTCTACATGGATAGAACTCTCACCCATTCGAGTTTTAAATACATATCCTGAGGCTCCAATAAAATCTCCTATATCAAGTAGTTTAAAATGGGAAAAAGCTTCCTCACCTATATTATCTCTTTTTATATATAGTTGTATTCTCCCGGGCTGATCCTGAATGTGACAAAAACAAGCTTTACCCATTTTACGAATTGACATTATTCTACCTGCAACGGTAACAGTTTTTTCGTTATAGTTATCAAAATTTTCTATAATCTCTGTACTCGAGTGAGTAGGATTAAATACGTGGGGAAACGGATCAACACCTTTATCAATAAGGTCATTTAATTTTTGTTTTCTAAAATTTATTATTTGTTTTAAACTAGTTTTTTCTTCTGACATTATTTTTTCATTTTTTTTATTAAATATGATTGAATAAACCGATCTATATCACCATCCATAACAACCTGAATATTTGACGTTTCCTCTTTTGTGCGATGATCTTTTACCAAATTATAGGGGTGAAATACGTATGATCGAATTTGGCTGCCCCATCCAATATCTAATTTTTTATCAGTCAATGATTTTGCAGATTCTCTCTCTTTTTCCAATTCTTTCTGATAAAGACGTGCTTTTAAAACTTTCATAGCTTGTGATTTATTTTTATGTTGTGATCTTTCATTTTGACACTGAACTACAATCCCAGAAGGGATATGGGTTATCCTAATTGCAGAATCCGTTTTATTAACATGTTGCCCTCCAGCACCACTTGCACGATAAGTATCAATCCTTAAATCTGAAGGATTTATTTCAATTTGAATTTCTTCATCAATCGCAGGATATACGAATACGCTTGCAAACGATGTATGTCTTCTACTATTTGAATCAAACGGTGAAATTCTTACTAATCTGTGGACACCCGCTTCTGCCTTTAATTGACCATAGGCATAATCACCCGTAATTTCTATTGTAACATCTTTAATACCTGCTTCGTCACCAGGCTGATAATCTAATATTTTTTGGGAAAATCCTTTTCTCTCAATCCATCTATTATAAAGACGATATAACATATTAGCCCAATCCTGAGATTCTGTTCCTCCTGCTCCAGGATGAATGGTCAAAATTGCATTTTCTGCATCTCCGGGTAAACCTAAAACTAACTTTAATTCCTGTTCATTAATTAATTTTGAAAACTGTGATAATTCCTGTTTAATCTCTCTTAGGGCTGAATCTCCCTCATCTATTAATTCAAACAGCACTTCAAGATCGTCATGTTTATTATTTAAGTCAATCCAGATCTGGATGTCTTTTTCTAATAATGATATCTTTTTAAGAATGCTTGCTGCAGATTCATTATCACTCCAAAATGTTTTTGAATAAGTCAATTGTTTTAATTCATCAAGTTTATTTTTTTTTAAATCAAGGTCAAAGATGCCTCCGAAGAAGAAAATATTTAGATTTGGATTCCTTAAAAATTTCTTTTAATTGATCAACTATCATAGTAAAATTTACACAGTTAACAATATGTTAAGAGTAGATCAATTTAGTGAAAAAAATATTTATGAGCGGCTTTATGCTATCCACATAGAATAAATAATAATATAAATTATGAGCAATATTTTTTCCCTTATAGAAGTACAAAAGGAATGCTCAAATCAATAACAATAAACAAAAAAGGTATACTTCAATTACAAAAAATCAAATTTTTATTTGAGATTAGTTCCAAGTCAAACAATGTTAATCAGCTAAAGAGATAAACATTTCTGCATTTAAATATCTCCTCAATTGCATTTCATCTAAACCAATATGAGAGAATTTTCCATTTTCCGCAATAGAGATATTACCTGTTTCCTCAGATACAACTATTACTATTGCATCTGTTTCTTCAGACAATCCAAGACCTGCTCTATGGCGAGTACCCATTTCAGGATTAATAGCTGTACTCTCACTTAAAGGTAAAATGCATGCAGCAGATTCAATAATATCATTTTGATGGATTACAGCTCCATCATGTAGAGGTGAGGTATGATTAAATATACTTAAGAATAATATTGGGAAAAAAGTAGTTGGACAAATTGATTTAATAGAAAAAATTATACTTTCAATAATATGTGATGGACATATATTTTTAGAGGGATTACCAGGGTTAGCAAAAACATTAACTGTTAAGACATTATCTTCTTTAATAAATGTAAATTTTAATAGAATTCAGTTCACACCAGATTTATTACCTGCTGATATTTTAGGAACTTTGATATATAATACATCCGATTCTACATTTGAAATAAAAAAAGGTCCAATATTTTCTAATATAATACTTGCTGATGAAATTAATAGATCACCTGCAAAAGTCCAAAGTGCACTATTAGAA